>CALIWP010000391.1 GCA_938046705.1 uncultured Campylobacter sp.
AATTCGGCGATAATGTCGTTTTAAACGGCTTAAATTTAGAATTTAAAGACGGCGAAACGACGGTTAT
Organism: uncultured Campylobacter sp.; assembly: GCA_938046705.1. The sequence goes on from CALIWP010000391.1 coordinate 68, forward strand.
TTTAGGAAGCTCGGGCTCTGGTAAATCAACCCTGCTGCGTTGCATAAATTTACTCGAGATCCCGGACGGCGGCGAGCTTGAGCTTGGAGGCGATAAGATAAATTTAGCCGGTAAAATTTCGCAAAAAGATATGTTGCCGTTTCGCGAGCACACAGGGATGGTCTTTCAGAGCTTTAATCTATTTCCACACCTAACGGCTCTACAAAACGTAACCGAAGGCCCCGTGCAGGTGCTTAAAATCCCGAAAGAGCAGGCAGAAATTGAGGCCCTGGCTCTACTTGAAAAGGTCGGGCTAAAGGGCAAGGAGCACGAGTATCCAAGCAGGCTCTCGGGCGGCCAGTCGCAGCGAGTGGCGATAGCGCGAGCGCTTGCGATGAAGCCGTATTTTTTGCTTTTGGACGAGCCTACGAGCGCGCTTGATCCGGAGCTTGAGGCCGAGGTTTTGAAGGTCATCGGCAGCCTTAGCAAGGAGCGCGACTCGCTCATCATCGTCACGCATAATATGAACTTCGCTCGCAAAGTCGCGGATCGAATTTTATTTTTAGAGCGCGGCAATATCGAATTTGACGGTACGGCGGAGGAATTTTTCAGCAGCGATTCGCCGCGTATAGTCAAATTTATCTCGGCGATGGATTTTTAAATTTAAAGGAAAAAAATGAAAATAGATACGCTAATCGTAAAAGGTATCGAAGCTAAAAACAACCCTCACGGCGCGGTCGTTCCGCCTATTTATCTAGCCACGACGTTTGCGCAAGATGGCTTGGACGACTTTCAAAAGTATGCTTATTCTCGTAGCGCAAATCCGACGCGAAATGCATTTGAAGAGCTTTTTGCTAAATTTGAAGACAGCAAATACGCCTTTGCTCTAGCTTCGGGCATGGCGGCGACCTCGGCGGTTTTTAATCTGCTAAAAAGCGGCGACAAAGTGCTTTTAAACAGCAATGTTTACGGCGGCACTTACCGCTACGCAAACGGTATTTTCGCAAATTTTGGGATCAAATTTGAACTCGTCGACGATCTAAATAAAATCTCTCGTCTGGACGAGGACGTTAAGATGATATTTATCGAAACGCCGTCAAATCCACTACTGCGAGTAACGGATATCGCCCGGCTAGCCGAGCTAGCTCGTAAAAACGGCGCGCTTGTCGTCGTCGATAATACTTTTTTGACGCCGTATTATCAAAAAGCCCTCAAATTTGGTGCCGATATCGTCGTTTATAGCGCGACGAAATATATCGGCGGACATGCCGACGTAATTGCTGGAATCGTGACTACGAACGACGATGCGCTAGCCGAGCGTATAGCTTTTATGAAAAATACTCTCGGCGCGACGCTAAGCCCCGCAGATGCTTATAATCTAATAAGAGGCCTCAAAACTCTTAGCGTGAGATTTGATAGACAAAGCGAAAATACGCTAAAAATCGTAGAATTTTTAGAAAAAAACTCGGCCGTTAAAGCCGTGTATTACGCAGGTTCATTTTCGGCCGAGGAAAAACGCATCCAAAACGCCCAAGCTAGCGGTATCGGCGCGCTAATCTCGCTGGAGCTAAAGGATGGCTACGACTATAAAATTTTTGCTAAAAGTCTAGAACTTTTTGACCTGGCCGTTAGTCTTGGCGGCGTAGAGAGTCTAATCTGCCATCCGGCCTCAATGACTCATGAATCTTATTCGCAGGATTTACAAGCTAAAATCGGCATTACTCAAGGTTTGCTACGCCTTGCCGTCGGTATCGAAAATTCGGATGATTTGATCGCGGATTTGGAGCAGGCAATAAATAAAGCTAAAATTTAATTTTGCTTGCAATCTCGAACAAATTTAACTTTATACTCGGTGCGCAAAATAGGCGTACCGAGTTTTGCTCAAACTTGGCTACAGAGCATATCAAAACGGTCATGTGCATAAATTTGATCGTTCTACTATTTTGTTTTAAATAAGCTAGCCAAAACTCCGATGCTTAAAATCCCCAAAATGATCCACAAGCTAACCTGTGCCGAAATCTCAAATCCGTGATGAAAGATATGCGCGGAAGCGTTTAGGGCGAGCTTTGCTGCGATAAAAAACAAAAGCGCTATAACGGCTTTTTCTAAATACGCCAAGTAGTCTTTTAGCGCTTCTAGTACGAAGTAAAGCGTTCTAAGCCCCAAGATCGCAAAAATCATCGCCGAATAAACGATAAGCGGATCTTTACTAACGGCGATAACGGCCGGAACGCTATCAAAGGCAAACATAACATCGCTAAGCTCTATAACGCAAAGACACAAAAATAGCGGCGTAGCTATCCATTTGGCGTTTAGTTTGGAAATTTGATTTTGCAGTTTCGTCTTATCTTCTACTGAAATTTGAGCCGAAACCTCGTTATTTTTTACAAAAAAGCTATGTCCTAGAAGACGCGGAAAAACAGGGAAAAATCGATAAACCGCCCTGTAAGCTAGGTGATTTGAATAATCCTCCATCTCCTCTTCATCGTCGTCCTTTTTCATCATCATTACCGCGCTATAAGCTACCATGGCAGCAAAAACAAACTCCATCCACGGCGAAATCCCGAGCAGACTCGTTCCGACGGCTACAAAGACTAGCCTAAATATAACCGCACCTATAATGCCAAAATACAGCACTCTATGACGGTAAATTTCAGGAATCTTGAACCATGAAAATATTGCCATCATAACAAATAAATTATCTACGGATAACGATTTTTCTAAAATATACCCTGCAAAATATAGGCTCATCGTTTCGCTTCCGCGCGCAAAATACAAATATCCGCCAAAGGCTACGGAAACGGCTATCCAAAAAATAGACCAAAGTGCGGCTTGTTTGAGCGAGATTTTTTCGTCTTTTTTGTGCGCAAAAAAATCTACCGCAAATGCTGCCACGGCAAATACGATAAAAACGATCATTGTTTGAAATTCTAAATTATCCAAAAATTCTCCTTAATACCCGCAGCTTTGCTCGGGAAGCCCTCTTTGGCGGTTTAGTTCTTGAGCCGCCTTGCACGCCGAGTATGATTGCTTGCCGGCACAATTTGCGTTAAACCAGTCTATGAGCTGCGAATGCATACGGACGTTTTGATTGTATAAATTTACTTCATGGTTTGAATATCTATTTACGAGATTAGGATTTAACGTTCTTTCTATCGCAAGCGCTTTGTTGTAAATTTTTACGCACTCTTGCATCATTGCATCGCTTATTACGGGTGCGTTGCCGTAAGTTTACGCCGAGGGCGGGATCTCATAACCGCCCTCTATCTCAAATGCACCTAAAATCGCAATCGTAGCCGCTAAGAAAAATAAAATTTTCATAAGTACTTCACTACGGAATTTAATATCAGCTCATCAAGCTTTCTATCGCTCGTAGGTTCGCCGATAGCCGAAAATTTCCACTCGCCGTTTCGCTTATACAGCTTGCCCAAAATCATCGCAACCTTATATGCAAATGCGCTATCTCGTACGATATTATACGACGCAAAGACTTTATTTACGCTTTCGTAAAGTCCAATGCTAGCAAACGGAATTTTATCAAAGTCGATTTGATTATAAGAATTTAGCACGAAAAATATCTGCTCTACGTTTGAGTTTAAACGGCTAAGATCGACGCTGATTATTTCATTATCTAGCCCGTCGTCGCCTCCCACGTATCCGACCAAGTCATCGCCGCTGTGAAATACTCCAGGAGCTGATTTTTTGCCAAAATATACTACGTCGCAAAACTGCTTGTTTGAGTCAAACATCGCAGCGCTTAGATCCAAATCCACAGGCTTTATCTTATCTCTAAAAAAGCCTTTTTCGGTTATGGCGCCCCAGTTTGCTCCTACGCAAAAACTGTGCAGATGCCCGCCGTCGTCTTTGGCGAGCGATATTTTTTGTCCTTTGACCAAATTTATCGCCATGGCTTGCCCCTATACGTCTAGTCCAAACTGTCTACAAAATCCGGCTAGTCCATCCTTAAAGCCGCTTCCGTTAGCCGCGAAACGCCACTCGTTGTCTTTAAGGTAAATTTTACCGAACGATACTGCGGTTTCGGTAGAAAAATCCTCTTCTAAATCGTATCTGGCTATCTCTTTGCCGCTTCTTTCATCGACGATTCGCATAAACGAGTTTCTTACCATACCGAAATTTTGCCTTCTTGCGGCTGCTTCGTGGATGGTGACGACTATGTCGATCTCTTTGACGTTTGGCGAAATTTTAGCTAGGTCTATTTTTATGGATTCATCGTCGCCGTTGCCCTCTCCCGTGCGGTTATCGCCGGTGTGAACTACTGAGCCGTCCGCGCTAACTAGGTTGTTGTAAAAGACGAAATTCTTCTCGTTTTCTACTTTGCCTGAAGCTCCTACCAAAAACGCACTCGCATCTAGGTCAAATTCCGCTCCCGTATCGCTAGTATTCGTATCCCAGCCAAGTCCTACTAAAATTTTGCTGAGCCCTGGAGCTTCTTTGCTCAAACTAACTCTACCGCCCTTTGATAAATTTACCGCCATTTTGGCCTCCTTTAAAATTATTTATCCTATAGGATATAGATTTGTAGATTTTATCTAAATAAAGTTTAAGTTTAACTTTACCTATAGGATAAAATAATGGGCGAAAATTTAGCTTTTTTTGGCGCCGATGAGATACGAAATTTTTATCTGCAAATTTCTACAAATGTCCGCAAGTTACGTGAAAATAAAGGCATTAGTCAGCTTGATATGGCTTTAAGCATGGATATAAAGTCGGTCGCATTTTACTCAAACTGCGAGAGTTGCCGATATGATAAGCATTTTAACCTTGAGCATATTTATAAAATTTCAAAAATTTTAGATGTAGAGGTTGGGGAGATTTTTAAATTTTAGCAATTTAATTTTGGGTTATTGTCTTTTTATGCGGTAAAGGTCTAAATTTGATCGAATAAAATCAAAATTAGGCGCCAATTTTATACGCCTAATTTACAAGATATAATTCAAAAAATATAAGAATAAATTTTACTTCGCTATCCCGAGACAAAGCAGGTTCGCTCCGCCTCGAGGCGCATATTTATCGCGGCTTAAAACGGCTTATACACCATCATCCAGATGATGATGACCATCGCGATAGTCGGCACTTCGTTGTAAGCGCGAAAGAACATGCCGCTTTTTTTACAGCGTTTCTCGCGTAGCTGCACCATATAGCGGCCAAGATCCAGATGAAACGCCGCGAGGATAACGACGACGGTGAGCTTGACGTGCATGTAGCCACTACGCAAAAGTTCAGGCATCGCGACGATGATCAAAATGCCCGTCAAAAACGTGCCGATCAGCGCGACCCAGCCGATGTAGTGGTACATCTTGTACTCCTGCACCTCAACCACGCGCACGAAATCAGGCTTGTCCATATTCTCTGCGTGGTAGACGTAGAGGCGCGGCTGATAGAACAAAAACGCCATCCACGAGATGAAACACAAGTAGTGGAAATACTTGATGAGGTTGTAATATTCTGCCATTTTTTCTCCTTTTAATTTTTATTTTTAGCGGCTTGTCTCGCGAGCGCTTTTCCGAGATTTCGCAAAATTTTCGCTCCGCAGGCTATATGCCTAGCGCACGCTCAATTTTGCTTCAA
>CALIWP010000392.1 GCA_938046705.1 uncultured Campylobacter sp.
ATCAAAAGCTGCAATATTTCCACGTCCGCCGCCCCTGCCGCGCTCATCAGCACGCTTTTTGATGCCCCGTCAAAGTCGCAGAGCTTTACGAAACTTGGCAACTGAACGCTCAAATTTGCGCTATAGGCAAGCTTGGTGCTCACGTCTATCAGCCTTTTGTTTACTAGCGCTCCATTTTCAAGGAGAAATTTAACCAAATTTATGTCATTTAGCTGCACGGCCTTAAAAAGCGGAGTGACGCCGAGCAGATTTGCATAGTTTACGTCCGCGCCGCTAGCAACTAGAAGCTTTACGTTATTTAGATTTTTTAGCGCGAAAAATAGCGAACTCTCAAAGCCGTAGTTTAAATTTACGCCCGCGCGCAAAAACTCTCTTATCACGTCCTCGCTTTTTTCGTAAAGAAGCGCAGCGTTAAAGGCGTTTTGCAGCGAGGCTTGCGAAACGGCGCCAGAATATATCGCCTCATTTATGCCGTATTTTGTAAAGGTCGGGTCGCTAACCTTTCTCACAAACTCGTCCATATCGCCGTTTTGCAGAGTTGCGGCGGCAAATTTTAAAAACTCGTTTGCAACCTTTGAAGCGTAATAAATCGCGCTGCCTTCGTCTATTTTGAAATTTGATTTGTAGTAGTTTACCAGCAGCCCCAAGACGGCGTTGTAGTCTTTGTTAAAGTCCTTAAAAACCGTGAAGTTACTTAAGCTTTGATGTCCCCAGTAGCGAAGCCTGGCTCTGTTTTGCGATACGAGTTTTTCGTATTCGTCGGGGTTTTCTAGCTCTTTAGCGTAAATTTCGGGCGCATAGGAGGCTTTTAAGATCTTAAATTTAAACTCGTTTAAATTTTTAGTTGCCAAATTTCCGACGCAAGCAAGGCTTTCGGCGCGGATCTTTTGGGCTACCGAGAGTAAAATTTGAGCCTCTTTTATGCCCAGGATAGAGTCCTTGCAGTTTGGCTCAAATTCTCCCGAAAATGTTAAATTTTGAGAGAAAAATCGCTGCTTTTCGGCCAAAGAGTCATCGCAGCTAAAGCTAGCAAAAACAAAAGAAAATGACAAAAATATCGGCAAAATAAATCTCATCGTATGCCTTAATATCTTTTAATTTTGATAATTCTACCAAAAAATAATTTGGTAAAAATAAATTTACCGCTCATTAAAGCAAACGTCCGCAAACGCGGCTTTGAGCTTCTCGTAAAGCGGAGTAAAAGGCACGCCGTTTACGCGCACCTCGGCGATAGAGGTGATGAAGTTCGTATCTCCGCTCCAGCGCGGCACTAGATGATAGTGCACGTGCTCTGCGATACCCGCACCGCCTGCTTTACCAAGATTCATCCCGATATTTACGCCCGCCGCGTTTAGTTCGCGTTTTAAAATTTTCACGCCCTCGCGTACGTAGGCGCTCATCTCCGACCACGTCTGCTCGTCTAGGCTTTCGATATTATCGGTGTGTACGTACGGTATCACCATAAAGTGCCCCGGCGTGTAAGGATATAAGTTCATTATGCCAAAACACCGCTTTGCGCGGAACAAAACGCCGCTTTGCGCGTCTTTTTCGGGATGATTTACGACGTTGCAAAAGACGCAGCCCTGCTCCTTTTTACTAAAATATTCGCTCCTCCACGGCGCGCAAATGTGCTCCATATCAGCCCTCCTTTACGGTTTTTACGGCTTTTGCCAAGTCCTCTTGCCTCATAAAATGCTCGCCTATCAAAAATGCGTCGGCTCCTTGCGCGTGCAGCTCTTTTAGCTGCGAGTGCTCGTAGATGCCGCTTTCAGCGACTATGACGCTTGCATTTTTGATTTTAGAAAACAGCTTCTCACAAAGACTCATATCCATCTCAAACGTGCTTAATTTTCGGTGATTTACGCCGACTATCTTTGCGCATGCGAAATTTGACTTTTCCACATCCTCCTCGTCGTGCGTCTCGACCAAGGCCTCAAGCCCCAAAGAGCGCGCATAATCAAGCAACCGTTTTAGCTCATCGGCGCCAAGAGCCTTTGCGATAAGTAGTATAAAATCGGCTCCGTAAACGAGCGCTTCTAAAATTTGATACTCGTCTACGATAAAATCCTTGCGAAGCAGCGGCAGCGAGCTTTCGCGTCTGATGGCAGCCAGATACTCCAAATCTCCTTTAAAAAAATGCGGCTCGGTTAGAACCGATATAGCGTTTGCGCCACCTTTTTCATACTCTTTGGCTATCTCTACGGGCGCAAAATTTGGCCTTATCAGCCCTTTGCTAGGGCTTGCCTTTTTGACCTCGGCGATGATGCGATACGGCTCGTCTGTGCTGCTTTTTAGCGCTTTTACCGCGTCTTTTATCTCGCACGGATTTTTCGCCGCGAGCTCTTGAAGCTTTTCAAAAGGCGTTTGCGATTTTCGCAGCGCCAAGTCCTCTTTAGTTCGTTCGATTATCTGATCTAATATCATTTTTTACCCTTTTTTAGGCACTCTTTGATAGAGTTTATATGCTCTTTGCCCTCGGGCGAATTTACAAATTCCTCGTCGTGCAGGACTTGCTGCATTATCTCGTCGGCCTTTTTGCACTCGCCTAGCTTATAGTATCCCCACGCTAGCGAGTCTAGATAAAACACCGAACCCGGCTCTAGCTCGAGGGCTCTGTTTACTAGCTCTATGCCCTTTTTCGCGTCTATATCGTGATCTATGAGTAAGTAGCCGTAGTAGTTTAGATATAGTGCATTATTTAGCTTTACGGCCGATTTTTCAAAGTTGGCAATCACTTGCTTGAGGCTATCTTTATCTATCTTTTTGGTTTGTTTATCCGTATCTCTTTCGTACTGATATATCGCCATTTTGGCTTGATATTCGAGATTAAAGCTCTTATCAAAGGCCTCCTGCGCCTTTTTATACGCCTTGGCAAAATCCCCCGTCGCAGCGTAAAGATCCATCAAAGCGTCGTCGTTGTAGGAGTATTTTTGCAAAAATTTGATCGCACCGTCGTAGTTTTTTTGATAGACGTAGACGCCAAGCGCTTTTTCGAGATAAACCTTCTCTTTCGTCGCCTCGAAAAGACTCTCGTAAACATCGATCATATCAGAGTAACGGCCGTCTTGCGCATAGATATCTACTAGCGCCGTGCAGGTCTCTACCTCGCAGCCGTCGATACGGCGCGAGCTCTCCAGATGCCTGATCGCCTCTTTTTTGTCGTTCATTTTATTGTATAAAAGATCGACTATTCGCAGTAGATTTTCCACGCTCCTATCTAGCTCATACGCGCGCTCGAGCTCGCCCAGAGCGGCTTTGTTGTCGTTTTGCATCGAGTAGACGGCAGAGAGCATGACGTGATTTTTAGAGATGTCCTCTTTTTGGACGAGCTCTTTCATGATCTTTGCGGCTTCGTCTAGTTTGTTTTCGCTCATCAAATTTGCGCCCTGTATGCGAAGCACGTCCACATCGTCTTTTAGTACCTTTTGGCTGAGCGCTAAAATGCTTTTAAAATTTACGTTTTTAGAAAAAAACGCAAGTCTGAGAGCTTCTTTTAGATAGTCCGTGTTTTTAGTTTTTTCGTAAAGCTGCTCGTAAAGCTCCGTCGCCTCGTCGTGATTAGCGTTTTCGACCGCCAAAAGCGCTTTGATAACGTATAAATTCTCGTCAAAACCGTCTTTGGCGGTAGCAAAACAAACAAGCAAGGCCGCCAATATAAATTTTAAAATCGCCTTATTCCCGCGCATTCTTTCTCCAATTCATTGATTTTATCCTTAAAATAGTCCCAAAACGGAAAGGTGCGGCACTGGCTCGGTCGAAAGTCGTAAACCGAGCAGTTTTTTGCCGTTTCGTCAAAAAAAACGCACGCAAATCCGCCCTCATAGGGCTTTTCTTTGAGGCTAAATTTGTATCCGAATTTATCTAAAAATCGCGATCTAAACTCATCCTCGCTTATTTTCAAATGTTCCGCCAGAGCCGAAATTTCCGCTGAGCTTATCCATATATAGCCGCTCTCGCCCGTGCAGCACTTACCGCCGCACAGCTCGCACTTGCTAGCGTCAAATTCATAACCAAAACCGCTTTGTCTTAGCAAATTCACTCCGCCGCGTCCCTACTTTGCGTGTTTGCTGTAGCGAAAATTTTAGCTGCCTTTTTACTATAAACACCGCCTTCAAAAACAAAAATCGGCGGTAAAATTTGAGTCAAGGATTTTGAGCTTTTTTTAGCCTCGATTAGCACCAAATTTGCCGCGCCGTCCGCCTTTGGATGCACGAAGCAAAGCCTAGTAAGCGTAAATTTAAATTCGCTCAAACAAAGCACAACTTCAGCTAGGCGCTTAGCGTCGTAGCAAAAGCTAAAAACTCCGCGCGGCTTTAGGAGCGAATTTGCGCTACCAACAAGCTTTCTAAGGGGCAAATTTTCGCTATATCTAGCGGTGCGAAGGTGCTCGTTCTCGCTTTTTTTTGCGCCGTCGTGGTAAAAGGGCGGGTTTGAGACGATAAGATCATATCTTTTTTCGCTCTTAAATTTAGCAAAATCAGCTGTTATAAACTCGGCTTCAATCCCGTTTTGGCTAGCGTTTGCGGCGGCTAAATTTAAGTTATCTTCTAAAATATCGAGCAAACTAAGCGAAATTTTAGGAAAATCGCGCTTTAAAAGCAGTCCCAAAACCCCGCTACCGCAGCCAACCTCTAGCACCTCGCCACGTACTCCGCCTTCACGGATAAAGCCATATAAAAACATCGTGTCGCTGTTGTAGCGGTAGCCGTTTTTGGGCTGAGTGATTATCATCTATATACCTTGATGATAAATCCTTGCTTATCTTGAGAGGTGATGATGTCGTTACTGTACGATATGCGCGAAAAGTCGCCGAATTCATCTTTTATCATCTCGCCGGCAACCTTGGCGCGCTCTTTGCCGATACCGAAATTTGCGTATGAGTCGATTTTTTCGAGCTCGTCTTGCGGGATCACTTTTGCTGCTTTTGACGTGGCGATAAAGTTACCGCGGCTCACTATCGGCGTGATTTCAAAATAATAATTTGAATTATAACTCTGCAAAAAGTCGCTTACTTTATTTTTGCAAACCTGCGTCGGCCTGTCTGAACCAGCGCTCATATCAGAGCACTCGACCGAGGCGATGAAAACAACTTTTTTAGGCACTTCGGCTCTAAAATTTAGCTGGATTATCTTTTTTAGATTTTCATTTTCGCTCATCAGCTCTTCGTTTTTGGTTAGTATCTGCGCCACTTCGCCCTTTGCGATGTTTTTTTGTGTACTTGTTTTAGCTAAATTTTCCTTCGTGTCGCTTAAATCTTTAGCTCCGTCTTGTATCTGTTTTCTTAGAGTCGCGAGCTCTGCGTCTTTTTGCGTCAAAAGCTCATTTAAAGCGTCTAGTTGATCTTTATTTTCCTTTGCTGTTTTAATGTCGTTTTCAACTAAAGTCGTGATTTTGTTATTTAAAATTTTATAGTTTTGGATATTTTTTTTACCAGCGGCGATCTCGTCCGCTAGCAGTTCTTTTTGGATATTTAGCGACTCGTTTAGATCTACCACCTTGGCCTCTGCGCTTTTTAACGAGCTATCTTTTTTTGAAATCTGATCTTCTAGCTCGTAAATTTTACCCTTTAGCTCGGTTACGTTTCGCTCGGTATCTTGACGCTCTTTTTCGAGCTGATTTTTTAGCTCT
>CALIWP010000393.1 GCA_938046705.1 uncultured Campylobacter sp.
GTCGCAAATTTGCGCGGCAAACGCCAAATCCTGCGCCTCTACGGCGTCTCTTATCTCGTCAAACAAAAACTCTTCTTTACCTGCCAATCTATCAAATTCTTTTAGCTTTTTATAAAGCTCTTCTAGCGTGCGCTCTTGCATTTGCTCCCCTTGCTAAACATTTTTGTGATAATGCTTTGATTTTATTATATCCACTTAATCTAAAACAAGGTAAAATTAGCACGATTTTGAAATTTGACAAGGCGGCAAAATGGCGAAAAAATTTATAGACGTTATGGACACTACCTTTAGAGACGGCTTTCAGTCGGTTTTCGGCGCGCGCGTGGCGATGGCTGATTTTTTACCCGCGGTTAGCGCGGCTAAAGAGGCTGGTATAACGCACTTTGAGTTTGGCGGCGGGGCGCGGTTTCAGAGCCTTTATTTTTATTTAAACGAAGACGCGTTTGCGATGATGGATAAATTTCGCGAAACGGTCGGACCTGAGGCAAACCTGCAAACTCTAAGCCGCGGCGTAAATACCGTGACGCTAGATACGGGCAGCCGCGAGCTGGTCGATCTGCACGCGAAGCTCTTTAAAAAGCACGGCACGACCACGATACGAAACTTCGACGCGCTAAACGACGTGGAAAATTTAAAATATTCGGGCGAACGCATCGCTCACCACGGACTAAAGCACGAAGTAGTCGTCACGATGATGGATCTGCCTGCGGGCTGTTCGGGTGCACACGACGTGGCGTTTTACGAGCGGATTTTGCGCGAAATTTTAGACGCGGGCATCCCGTATCACAGCGTTTGTTTCAAGGACGCCAGCGGCACCTCTAGTCCGCAAAAAGTGTATGAAACTATCAAAATGGCTCGCAAACTCCTCCCGCAAAATACCCACATCAGACTCCACACTCACGAAACCGCAGGCGTTAGCGTCGCTTGCTATATGGCCGCTCTAGAAGCGGGCGCAGACGGCATAGATCTAGCCGCAAGCCCGGTTAGCGGCGGTACTAGCCAGCCAGATATCCTAACGATGCTGCATGCCGTTAAGGGCAAAAACTACGATCTGGGCGGACTTGACGTGGAGAAAATCTTAAAATACGAAAGCGTGCTAAATGAGTGCTTGAAAGACTATTTCCTGCCGCCTGAGGCCGTGCAGGTTAGCCCGCTCATCCCGTTTAGCCCGATGCCAGGCGGCGCGCTAACGGCAAATACCCAAATGATGCGCGATAATAATATCTTGGATAAATTCCCCGAAGTTATCCTTGCTATGCGCGAAGTCGTACAAAAAGGCGGCTACGGCACGAGCGTGACGCCGGTTAGTCAGTTTTATTTCCAGCAGGCGTTTAACAACGTGATGTTTGGCCCATGGAAAAAGATCGCCGAAGGCTATGGCAAAATGGTACTAGGCTACTTCGGTAAAACGCCCGTAGAGCCCGATAAGAGCGTGGTTAAGCTAGCTAGCGAGCAGTTAAATTTAAAGCCAACCAAAGAACACGCCATGGATATCGCGGATAAAGACGAGAGCAAGTCGCTTAAATTTACGCGCGAGCTACTCAAAAAAGAGGGAATCGAACCTAGCGAGGAAAATATCTTTATCGCCGCGGCGTGCAAGGAAAAAGGCATCGCATTTTTAAAAGGCGAAGGCAAAGTAAATATCCGAAAAAAATCCTCAAACGCGGGCGAAACTAGCGCGTCGACTCCTCGTGCGAAAAATCCGATAAACGAAAAATACAGCGTCACCGTAAACGGCAAGAAATTTGACGTCGAGGTCGCGGACGCAGACGGCAAAGCCGAGATAAAAAGCGTAAAACCGGCAAGCGTAGCGCACATGCCGCCTCCGGAGCTCTCCCCGGCTAAAACTACGGGCGGTAGCGGCGAGCCGGTAAAAAGCACGCTTCCTGGAAACGTGTTTAAAATCCTAGTCGCAGTGGGCGATAGCGTGAAAAAGGGACAAAGGATGTTCGTGCTAGAGGCCATGAAGATGGAAATAGACGTAAACGCTCCAAAAGACGGGCTGGTAACGTCTATAGAGGTACAGCAAGGGCAAACCGTAGCAAACGGTCAAATTTTAGCGAAAATTTAATCCAAAAAAGGAAGAAAAATGGTAAACGAAATAGAAAAATTAGGTCTTAAGGACATCAAAAAAATCAACCACAACCTAAGCTACGACGAGCTTTTCGAGCTTGAAAAGGCTATGGGCGAGGGACGCGTATCAAGCAACGGCACCTTTATGGTCGATACGGGCATCTTTACGGGTCGCAGC
>CALIWP010000394.1 GCA_938046705.1 uncultured Campylobacter sp.
TTAAAAATATTTTTTGCAGAAATTTGACCGTTTTCGTCACTCACATCGTCAAGTTGCGGGTTTTGATCCACAAGGTCGCCGCTTTGTGACCGCTCGTCAAAAAGGCTACTTTGAGAAATGGTTTTTGCGCTCGCCTCTAAATCCGCACGAGCTGGTTCGGCCAAATTTTGTTCGGTAGTATTTTTAAGATCGCCGTTTTCGTTGGCGCTCTCGTCATCCTCGCTCAAATTTTTATAGTTTTTCAAGCTTATAACTTTCACGCTCTCTATGCCGCTTTCATCATCCAAGTCCGTCAAATTTAGCCCCGCATTCACGACGCCATCGATATAGCGAGCGTGGAGTAAAAAGAAAAAATGATCGCCCTTTAGCGCGTGAAATTCGCTGTTTTTGATGAGGCGACTTACGCGTTCGCCGCTTTTTAGAGGCGTGGCCTTGTCCTCCTCGCCCCAAAATATAAACGCCTTGCCGCCAAAGTCTGCAAATTTAGAGCTAAAGTCCTCATCGACGACGTTTTTTAGGGTCTCGTACATCGTTTTGCTCATGCCTTTTACGTCTTTCGTGGCGAAAAATTTGTATAAAAATCCAAGGCCTAACAGCTTTAAAAACTTAAACAAAGCGATCTTAAATCGCACCCAAAGCGGCTTTTTAGCCACGATGCCGGCCGAGCTTAAAAGTGCGAGATATTCAGGATTTAGCAGGGTTGCGACCTTGCCGCCGAAGCTGTGTCCAAAGATGATTTTGGGGCTCGCGCCAAGCTCGTCTAAAAAGGATTTTATGATTTTTGCGTAGTCTTTCGTCGCTAGCGCGCCGTGCATACTGCTCGCGCCAAAGCCCGGCATATCGACGTAAACGTGCCGCAAGTCCTTAAAATACGTGCCGAAAGCCTTTTTCATGATCTCTTTGTTTGCGCCCCAACCGTGCAAAAATAGCGCGACGTCCTTGTTTGCGGGATTTATGGTTTCGTAGCTGATGCGGTAAATTTTGCCGCCGTATTTTACCTCTTTGACCGCCATTATTCGCCGCTTCCAGCTCGTTTTTTAGCCTCATATATGCTTTGGAGCACCTCGACGGCCTCGCATAGGCGCTCGTATTCTCCCATATTTAGCAGCACGGCTTCAAATTTATTGTTTTTGACGATCACGGCGCGCTTCATCTGCGCCTTGCCAACCTTGCCTAAAACGGCGCTGAAATTTCGCACCACTTCCGTCGCCGTATAAATTTCATCTTTGCTAAAAGTAGTCATTTCTGCTCTTTACGTAAAATTTTGTGTAAAATATAGCATATTATCTTTAAATTCAAATTAAAATATAATGGCGCATTATGTTCGTTAAAATTTATTTTAGAGCATTTTATATTTTTAGAGTGAAATTTGCGAGTATATCAAAGGCGAGGTGGTAAAATTTGATGAAAATAGCAACCTTGTCAAGAAAGTAAGGTAAATTTGGCCTAAATCGGCACTTTAACGCTATAAAATGCTGCAAAAATAAACCGTGCCTTTGCCTTAAAATCGCAAAAGTTTAAAAAGCCGCCAGAAGCAATCCGTTTGAGGCGACAATCAAACGTCAAATTTAGCAAAAATCAGGCAAAACAAAATTTTACAGTTTGCCCTTTGCCGACGTTATGGAGTTGATAAATTTGTAGTCGATATTTATCTCGCGCTCTTTTGGCAAGCTTGCGGCGAGTCGCTCCAGAGTCCCCTCAAAATCGTCAAATAGATAATTCGCCAAGCTACCCGGGTTTGGATTTATCTCGTTTAGATAGACTTCGCCGTTTATCTCGAAAAAGTCGCAGCGTATCAGCGCCCCGTCAAAGCCGCAGTTGTAGATGCGCTCAAAACTTTGTTTTAGCTTGACGGCTAACTCTGCGCCGATATCGGCCTCGCGCGCCCTACTCTCGTTTGAAAAGCTCATATATTTTTGCTCGTAGTCTAGAAATTCCTTCTTTTTGGGCTCTTCGATGATGGAAAATTTGATCTCGCCGTCCGCCTTGCAGCCTGCTAGATTGTACTCCTTGACACCCTCGATAAAGGGCTCTACCAGGATCTCTTTGTCAAACTCATACGCCACGTCTAGGCCGTATTCTAGCTCGCTAGCGTCTTTTATCACGCTAACTCCTATCGAGCTTCCTAGGCGAAGCGGCTTTAGGATCACTGGTAGCGGCAGGCTAGGCGCCTTTCCTCTGCTTACAACCTCGTAGTTTATGGTTTTTACGCCAGCTTTTTGCGCGAGTAGTTTGGTTAGCTCCTTGTTGTAGCTTAGCGCGCTAGCCTCCACGCGAGGGCCGATGTAGCTAAGGCCGTAAAACTCGAGCAGCGCCGCGATCTTGCCGTCCTCGCCGTCCATACCGTGGACTAAATTTATAAACACGTCCGCCTCGATCTTTTTCTCGCCAAGCAGCCCGCCCGCGAAAAATCCGCCCTGTTTTAGAGTGAGCTTTTTGGCGTTTTTATACTTGCCCGAGCTAAAGAAATTCGCCTTCATATCGGCGCCGTTTATCAGGTAAAATTCTCTAAATTTATCGCAAAATATAAACAAAGGCTCGTTTTTTAGCACCTTTTTTAGGGCTATGGCGCTCACGATACTGATCTCGTGTTCGTAGCTTTTTGCGCCAAATATCACAGCAAATTTCATATCTTTTCCTTTTTTATGCTAGTTTTTTTAGGGCTTGTTTGATGAGTTCGCCCGTATTTTGCGCGTCGCACTCGCTAAGCGCCTTGGTTATCTTTTCTCTTTTAAAGCCAAGGCTCTCAAGCGCCAAGATCGCTTCGTGCTGGTGGCTAGGCAGATTTTCGTCCATCGTCATCTTTGCGTCGCTAAGCTCGGCGATGATGCGTCTAGCAGTCTTTGCGCCGATGCCTGGCACTGTTTGCAGCGCCGCAGCGTCTCCGCTTTTAACCGCGTTTAAAAATGCGTTCGGATTTAGGCTTGAGCACACAGCCATCGCGGTCGCCGCGCCGATACCGCTTAGTTTTATCAGCATTTCAAACATCTTTTGTTCGCCCGCGTCTAAAAATCCGTAAAGCAAATCCGCATCCTCGCGGATGATCTGCGTGATATTTAGCTCCACGCTCTGGCCTCGCTCGAGCTTTGCCGAGCAAAAAAGCGAGATCGCCACGCCGTAGCTCACGCCGCCGGCTGTTTTTAAGATGAGATTTGCGGGCTCTTTTTTGGTTATGACGCCCTCGATCGCTTTTATCATCGTTTTCCTTTAAAATTTGCGATTATCTCTAAAATTTGATTAATTCTTGCAAAAATTTATCCGTAACCTCGCTAAAGGCGGCGTTTAGCGCCTTCATCGCGATTTCGCCCTCGTCCGCGCCTGCGTCTTTTTGCGAGCTTAGTACGACGCTTTTTAGCTCTTTGCCGTCTTTAAAAAAGCTAAATAACATCGAAATTTGCGCTTTTTGATCTTTGATTTGAAGCGTGAGTAAATTTGATTTTACGCTTATGTCTGCGTTTTTAAAAGAGGGCTTAAACACGCACTGATCGCTCACGGCTATGATCAAATTTCGCCTAGCCATCTCGCTTGGGAGCGCTAAAAATTTTACGTTTTTTAGCGGACGGATCTCGCCGTTTGCGTCTATCTTTAGGACTTCGCGGCTCTCGTACGCGCCAAAAACCCGCACTTCTTCGATGAAAACCGTTTTTTCCGGCTTGTTTTCACACTCTTTAAATTGATCTTCCGCGCCGCCTAGCATAAAATAATTCGTCCTAGGAGCAGGCTTTGCCAAAACGCTACATCCGCTAAAAAACAGCGCCGACGCGGCTAAAACCGTGCTTAAAATTTTCATTTTTCGTCCTTTTTCTGCGTGTCTTTAAAGAAAAAATCATACGGATCGTCCTCGAGTCTAAAGAGGGTGTTTCTAAAATCCGAAATGAGCTTTTGAAAGCTTAGTAGCGTCCTTTCCGTCTCGTCGCTAAGCGTATTTAGCGCGCCCTTTACGTCGTATTCGCCGCTTTTTATCTTTTCCGAGATTGCAGCTTGTAGATTTTTGAGCGCTTGCGCGGCGTCCGTGGCCTTGGTCGTAAATGCATTTACAAACTCAAGCGTGCCCGAGGCGTTTTTTAGCGCTTTTTTTAGCTCGTTTAGCGTCAAATTTGCATTTGCCAAAACCTCATTGGCGTTTGCTATAGTCGCGTTTATATCGAGATTTCCGGCATTTATTTTTTTCATCGCTTCATCGGCAGAAACTAGGATAGATGAAAATTTAGCCGCGTTTTCGTCGCTTAAAAATTTATTGATATTTTTAAAAGTAGACTCTAAATTTTTCGTTAGATACTCTGCCCTATTGCCTATTTTGTCAAAAAAACTCGCTTCAAGTCCGATGTATGCTTTTTCGTTTTTATCAAAGAGCGGGCTATCCATACTGCCGCGAGAGATATTTAGGTAGCCGATGCCAGTGATGCCTTGTATCTCCGCGGACGCCGTGCTGTCGGTTCTTATCGGTATATCTTTTCTCACGGAGAGCTCAAGCTCGATGAGGGCTTCTTTTTCGTCGGCAAAGCGGATATCCTTGACCGTGCCAGCGTCTACGCCGATAAATTTGACCGTGGAGTCCTTTTTGATGCCGCTTGGCAGGCTTGTGGTTTTGATGAAATACGACCTGTAGTCATCTGCCTTTTTCCCGTATCCGCCCATCCACCATGCCGCGATACCTAGCGCGCTCACGACAAACACGAAAAAGAGACCTATCAAAGTATAATTTATTTTATTTCCCACCGTTTTTCCTTGTTTTTAAAAGCTCTTCGAGCGGATTTTCGGGCATTTGCATCAGCTGCTCAAACGTCCCCTCGAAGGCTATCTTTTTATCCTGAAGTATCAAAAATCTATCTAAAATCGTGCAAATACTATCTATATCGTGCGTCACCATCACGACCGTGACGCCAAGCGTATCTCGCAGCTCGACCACCAGCTCGTCAAACGCCCGCGCGCTGCTTGGGTCAAGGCCGGAGTTTGGCTCGTCTAAAAACAGAATTTTAGGACTTAGCACTAGAGCCCTAGCCATCGCCACGCGCTTTTTCATACCGCCGCTTAGCTCGCTTGGGTATTGCAGCGCGACGTTTTCGCTAAGGCCTACTTTTTGCAGCCAAAACATCGCTATCTCGCGCATAGAGCGCTCGCTCATGCCGCTATATTCTTTTAGTAGGATATAAATATTTTCTAGCACGTTCATCGAGGTATAAAGCGCGCCAAACTGAAACATCACGCTGCAAGCGAGCTTTATCTCCTGCCTAGCTGCCTCGTCTAGCGACCACAGATCGCGCCCTAGCATCTCGACTTTGCCGGCGCTTGGCTCTTTTAGATATATCATCGTTTTCATCAGCGTCGATTTACCCGTACCGCTACCGCCGAGCAGCCCGTAAATTTCAGCCTCGTTTACGTGGAAATTTAGTCCGTCGTGGATCACTCTGTCGCCAAATTTCGTCGTTAGATTAGTCGCTTTTATTATCATTTATATGCCTAGCTGCGTGAAAATGATCGAAAACAGCGCATCCACCATGATTACGCCAAATATCGCATTTACCACGCTCACGGTCGTATATGTGCCCACGCTTTGGGTGTTTCCGCCGATCTGAAAGCCTCTCATGCAGCCGATAAACGCAATCACGATGCCAAAAAACGGAGCCTTAAAAAGCCCGACGTAAAGGTGCTTTATGTCCACCTCTTGGCCAAACCTCGCTAGATAGCTATCAAAGCTGATGTTTAGGTAGTTTTCCATCACGACCATCTCGCCTAGTATCCCCGCCACGTCGGCTAAAAACACGATAAGAGGCATGGCTATGATGAGAGCTATTACGCGCGGCAGAACGAGAAATTTAAACGGATCAAAGCCCATTGTTTTCATCGCGTCGATCTCTTCGGTGATTTTCATAACGCCGATTTGCGCGGTAAAGCTTGACGCCAGGCGCCCCGCCACGATGATAGCGGCGATGAGCGGAGCTATCTCGCGCAGGGTCAAAAGCCCCATCATCTCGACGATTATTATCGTAGCGCCAAAACTCTCGAGCAAATTTGAGCCCTGATATGCCAGCACGATGCCGATGAGAAAAGAGGTGAGGCACACGATAAAAACCGACTTTATACCCGCATCTTCAAAATAAGCCAAAATTTCCTTTACGCGGATATTTTTTAACATAAATATCTTGCTAAATTTGACCAAAAACTCGCCCATGAAATTTAAAAACGCGCAAAATCCCGCAAAAAACGCGGTCAAATTTTTGCCGATTTGAGAGAACGGATTTTCATGAGGTTTGGAGTTTATGATCTGCTTTATTTTGGGATTTATTTCGCTATTTATCGAGGTAAAAATCTTTTGCGCGTGCGGGTTTAAATTTACGAGTTCGTACTCT
>CALIWP010000395.1 GCA_938046705.1 uncultured Campylobacter sp.
CGCTAGGCATATAGCCTGCGGAGCGAAAATTTTGCAAAATCTCGGAAAAGCGCTCACGAGACAAGCTGAAAAAAGGCTAAATTTTCAGCCCGTTTTCGTACCAATCTATCTTCCTGGTCAAATACATCACCAGCGCAATCACCGCAAATATCATCACGCTGCCCATCAAAAGCGCGTAGTCCTCAGACTGCAAGATACCGTAGAGCAAGCAGTAGCTAACCCCGTGTACGAGCGCGATAAATACGCCCCATTTGCGCGCCCGAAAGATCGCCGAGCCGTAAAAAAGTATCGTCGCGCACACGGCTGCGGCCGCGATGAGATAGCTAGCTAGGAAGCTGATATGCTCCGAAAACGAGAGCACGAGCAGGTAAAATAGCACGTCGGCGGCTCCGATGAGTAGGTACTGGATCGGGTGGATGCGGACGCGGCTGTAAATTTCGCACAAAAAGATCGCCAAAAACGGCACCGCTAAAAACAAGATCGCGTAGGTCACGCAGCGCGCGATGAGCGAGTAGTTGTTTACGGGACTGATGAAGCTAGCCTCGACGCCCTCTAGCCTCATCTCGCGTCCGCCGTCCATGATCCACGCCTGCGGAACGCCGGTACTAAGGCCAGAGATCTCCCACTGCGCGTTAAATCCGCTGCTAGTGACTTCGCGCGATTTAGGCAGCCAGCCGCCGCTAAAAGACGGCGAGCTCCACGAGGATTTTACGTCAAATTTATTATCCTGCCCGACGGGAACAAAGCTCGCGCTCTGCCCGCCCTGCATAGATAGCACGCCCGCTAGCTCAAAGCCGCTGTTTGCTAAATTTGCGGATAGTTTGTAGTGGACGCTTTGGGCAAAGGGCGAGTATTTAGGCGGCGCAAAAGACTGCGCAAGGTCCTCTCCGTTTGCTTTTAGCGCGGGAAACGCGGTAAAGGCCTTTTTGCTGCCTACGCCTAAAATCAGCGTCGCCTCGCCTAACAAAACATCGCTTTCTTTGATATTTAGCTGCTCGAAATTTAGCGGCGCAAATTTGGCTTTTAGCGCGACGTCGCCGTTAAAAACGGGCACGCTAAAGATACCGCGCTTTAGATACTGCGGATTTAGCTCGGTCGATAGCTCGTATGACTGCGGCGCTATCATGATCTGCTCGGTTGTCTGCGATACCGCCGCTACGCCGTTTTCGTTGTAGATCGCCGCTTGCTTTTTATACGGCACCGAGATCAAAACGCCCTCGATCCTAAGCTCTCCGCCGACTGGCTGCATGATGGACTCCTCGGCGGTGCGTTTGACGTAGGCGCGGTCAGAAATCATCGAACTGATGAAACCTAGCGGGATAAGCAGCAGTAAAAGCAGGACGAAAATAATGACGGGCTTCGTCCAAAAGCCGCCCCTCACGCTGTTTATGATTTTGTTTTCCATTGGATTTCCTTTTGATTTTTTTCACTGCAATTTTAACTAGAAATCGTAATAAATCGGTAAGAAAGGTTGTAAATTTAGAGCAAATTTGACGGCAAATTTAACCGCGTCGCAAGCTGCGCTTTCTAAAATAGCTATAAATCCAAGCTCCAAGCACCAAAACAGCCGCGAGGCAATACATATAAAAGGCCGCGCCGTTTTCATACTCCACGTCCTGCGCGGTAA
>CALIWP010000396.1 GCA_938046705.1 uncultured Campylobacter sp.
CGCTGGGATGGCTGGCGCGAGGATGTGCGTAAATTTAGCCTTGATAGGGTGATGTTTGCGTTGCCACCACTTCTTTGGCAAGACGCCGACGTAAGGCTAAGGCTAAAAGAGATGAAAAAAGAGGGCGTTGATATCGATGAGTATTTTGCTTCCGTTCTTAACGGCGGCGAGTAAAATTTTCAAATTTTATGGAAGTAAAATAAAGGCCGTTGCGGCTCAATAGCCTTTACGGTTGATTTGCACTCTCGCAGTGGCTACTAAAATTTACCGCACGACTAAATAAATTTAAACAAATATCCTAAAATAACCGCAAATAATCTTTAAAGGATTTCTCATGCAAAGTTTGCTTTTTACGCCGCTAAAAATCGGCGATCTGCAGATCAAAAACCGCATCGTGATGCCGCCGATGTGCATGTATAAGGCCAAAAACGAGAACGGCTGCCCTAGGTGCTTTCACCGCTTGCACTACGCCGCTCGCGCGCTGGGAGGCGTCGGGCTCATCATCGTCGAGGCTACGGCCGTCGAGCCTAGAGGCAGGATCACGAGCCGCGATCTGGGGCTGTGGAACGACGAGCAGCTAGAGGCGCACGCCAGGCTCGTCAAAGAGTGCGTCAAATACGGCGCCGCTATGGCTGTCCAGCTCGCGCATGCCGGTAGAAAAAGCGAGTGCGATGATCTGATCGCGCCTAGTGCGGTAAAATTTAGCGAGAGCTACAAAACGCCGAGGCAGATGAGCGTGGACGACATCGTCTCGGTCAAGCAAGCTTTCGTTCAGGCTGCGATTAGAGCCCAGCGCGCAGGATACGCCGCGATCGAGATCCATGCCGCGCACGGTTATCTCATCAGCGAATTTCTCTCGCCCGGGATTAACCTACGAGACGACGAATACGGCGGGAGCTTCGAAAATCGCACGAGATTTCTAAAAGAAATTTTAACTGAAATAAAAGCCGCGGTGCAAATCCCCGTCGGCGTGCGCATAAGTGCGCAAAGCTGGGTGAAGGGCGACTGGAGCCTAGAGGATAGCGTGCGGCTAGCAAAAGAGCTCGAAGCTTTGGGCGCAGCGTTTATTCACGTCTCGGCGGGCGGATTTTTTGAGCGCACGGATAGCGCGCCGGCGTTTACTCCGCTTTATCAGGCCCGCTACGCTAAGACCGTAAAGCAGGCCGTTAGCATCCCGGTGATCGCGGTCGGACTCATCACAAAGGCATCTGAGGGCGAGGCGCTGCTGTTAGGCGGCGTTTGCGACGCGGTGGCTTATGGCAGAGAGCTGCTGCGAAATCCAAATTTCGCGCAAGCTGCGATGAGCGAACTAGGATGCTCTGAGCTAATAGAAAACTCGTATAAAAGGGCGTTTAAGTAAAATTTGGAGAGATCGCTAAGTATAAATTTGAACTAACGTCATCGGCTAAATTCGCCGTAAATTTAGCAAATTTTGATTTCTTTGCGGCGTCAAATTTGATTTGATTACGACCGATTTTAGCGGTGCTAAATTTGCAGAATAAAGGTAGAAATTTAAGCCGCAAAAACGGCTTAAATTTAGGTGAGTTTGTAGCTAACCGGGATTTTTATGACGTAGTCGCGATCAAGCGTCGGAAAATCAGGTGCAGCGCGGTTTATGAGCTCGACTGCGGCCTCGTCTAGTGTCTCAAAGCCTGAGCTTTTTATCACCTTTACGTCGCGGACGGTGCCGTCTTTTTTATACAAAAAGCTAACCTCTACGATGCCCTGATGGCGCATTTTTTGCGCGCGTTTAGGGTATTTGTGGTGCTTTTGTATCGCCTTTTGGATCTTAGAAAATCTCTCGTCGCCGGCTGATGTCGCGAAGTTAAATTCTCCAACCGTTTCCGCTCCGCTAGGCGGTAAATTTGATTTTACGTTCGAGCTTGGGGCGGCGCTTGGCTGTGCCGCGGGCGGCGTAGGGGTCGGCGGCGACGGCTGTGCGGGCGGCGTTGCCTGCGCTACTTGCTGTTCCGGCTCAGGCTCAGGCTTTTTAACCGGTTTTGGCGTAGGTTTAGGCTTTGGTTTCGGTTTTTCCACGGGCTTTTCTATCGGTTTTGGTTTCTCCACTGGTTTTGGTTTTTCTATCGGCTTAGGCGGCTCGACCGGTTTTGGCGGCTCCGGCGGCGTGACGACAGGTTCTGGCGGAGGAGGCGCAGGCGGTGCCGGAGACGGTGCTGGTGGGGTAGGTGCCGGCGGGAGCGGAGCTGCTGGCGGCGTAAAGGTATTTAGCGCTATCTTGACGCTTTTTTCTTCCGGCATCGGCTTTAGCTCGTCGTAAAATTTGATAAAAGACCCGATAAGGATAGAGTGCAACAGGATAGAAACGCCAAGCCCCGTAAAGCTGGCGCGTCTATTCAGTTGTTGTCGTGATAGCGAAGTTTTCATGATTTTTTTCTTTTAGTATGTCGATGACCTTGATAAACGAGTCGAATTTACTCTCTTTATCGCTTTTAAGTTCTATTAATGTTTCGTTTTTTATCTCGTTTAGCTTTTCTTTTAAATTTTCCTCGGCGATTTTTTCCTCGCCTATAAAAAATTCATTATCTTTATTAATTAAAACGGCTATTTTATCGTTTTCGTCTTGCTTTTTTTCCGCGCTTTCGCTGTTTGGCAGGTCGATTTTGATATTGCCCTGAGCGATAAAAGTCGAAATGCTAAGTACGATGGCTAGCAAAACGAGCATAATATCTATGAGTGGGATTACGTTTAATCCCTCTTTTTTAGGCATTCTCACGTGAAGCCTTGTAGCGGTTTACTAAAACGTCCACTTTTCTCATGAATGCGTTGTAGATCATTAGCGTCGGTATCGCGACGATGAGGCCTAGCGCGGTTGCTTTTAGCGCGAGAGATAGGCCGACCATGATGCTTTTAGTGTCGATGCCGCCGCTCATACCCATGTCGTAAAAGGTCACCATGATGCCCGCAACCGTACCCAAAAGTCCGATATACGGAGCATTTGAATAAACTATATAAAGCGTTGTTAAATTTCTAGTTACGCTCTCTTCAAAGTCGTCTTGATTCTTATAATTTTCAAATTTAACGTTTGCGTAAAAGATCAAGCGCTCTATCGTGAGCCATACTACGACAAAGCTCATAAGCCCTAAAATACCGATGATAACGTAATCGACGTTGTGTTTGAGAAATTCCATTTATTACCTTTTATAAAAATTTGCGCGCAATTATATCAGATTATGGTATTTATTGTCAATAACAAATAAGCAAGTAATATTCTAAAATAATTTTATCTAAAATTTAGTCTTAAGATTGTAGTATTCGTTTTCAAAATTTGAGCGGATTAAAGAAAACAAAATTTAAATATTTTCTAAATCAGAGCAAATTTTCGTAAATTTAAAGAGGAGAAAAAATGAGTTTTAACAATGTTGCGAAGATTTCTTTCGTAGCGGCTCTAGCCATCGGTGCAAATGCCGCCGAGAACGTAACGCTAAGCGGCGTAGAGGTAAGCAGCACTAGCGGCGGCTACGGCGTGGACGACGTAAAAATAAGCACGAGAAACGCAGGCATACTAAAAGACGTCATGCGCGATATCCCAGGCGTTTACGTAGGCGGCACAAACGGTATGAACCAAAAAATCTACATGAGAGGCGTGAGCGACCGCGGTCTAAACATCACGATCGACGGCGCGAAACAAAACGGAAATACCTTTCACCACAACGCAGACCTACTAATCGACCCCGATCTGATCAAAGCCATCGACGTTGAGGTCGGCTCGCGCTCTGTTGTAAACGGCGCCGGAGCTCTTGGAGGCTCGGTGGCTTTTAGGACGGTGGACGCTAGAGACCTGCTAGATGATGGCGAAATCATCGGC
>CALIWP010000397.1 GCA_938046705.1 uncultured Campylobacter sp.
ACCCACTATTTTGCGCTGGGTTGATAATGGGGGAACGGGAATTTTTAATTTTTTTATCTGAGATAAATTAACCATATTATAACCAGATAATTTTGAAATAAGTTCTGGATAAGATTTTACCAAGCAATAAAACAAAAATTTATCGATCAATATTTTGTTATTTGCTTTTATTCCTGCTATATTTTGATTTGTTGATGCCTCAATATTCAAAAAAGCCATTTTAAATATTGTAGCTCCCACCATTGCCATCAAAACAGTTCCTTTTTTAAAAATTTTTGCACTGGAATTATTTAATCCGTTTTCAGTAATAAATAAAGATGCTTTTTCTACAACGCAATCCTTACACACTTCAGATTTTAACCAAGGTATTGTGCCATTTTCCCAAAAAGATTTATTGTTTGTCGAAGGTGTTCCACCAGATGCAATTTCTGCAATTTCTCCAAGCATTTTTAACTCGCACCCTCCCCCATTTTTATTAAGCTCGTCAAAGCTTAAGAGATGGTCGCGATAAAATTCGTATTGCTTTTTCCTAGCTGTAAGCTCTGCTGTAAGCTCTGCTGTAAGCTCTGCTGTAAGCAGCGTGAAACAGTCCAAAATACGGACTATTTCACGCTGAACTTTCAGAGGAGGTACAGGGAGTTTGATTTTAGCCAGCTTTGACGGCGAAAGGTGCGTTACCGTAGTTCCACTCACGCATTTCATTTTTTCTTTTTCAAATTTTTTAGAATTTAAGTAATAAACCAAAAAACCAGGGTTTTGATTATGAGATAAAATTAACGTATCTCCGCCTATATATACAGGCATTTGCGTCATTAACGCAGACACTTTGCCTATCTGAGCCTCCTTTGTAGTACTAGAAATAGGCAATATTAAATCTCCAAAAATTGCAATACTAGCTTTTTGAGCGCGCTCTTTTGAGGTATAAGACGCTATTTTATTTATATAATCGCCGTAAGTAGTATATAGCTCGCCGTATAAAATCATAGGAATATCCCCTAAATCTTTATCACTTTTTGATAAAGATTTACCGCGACTAAATTTACATATCTCCCCAAGCTCCCTAAACTCCACCCCTTGCGGACAAAACCTTTTTATCAAATCAAAAATTTTACTCATTTTCACCGCCCAAATTTATTTGTGCAACGGTCTCGTCGATTTTCTCGCGTAAATTTGAGATTTTAGCCACAGTCTGCTTTATCTGTAAATTTAACTCGTTTATGTCGATATCCTCGCGCGTATCTTTTGCCTCGACATAGGAGCTAACGGCTAGATTATAGTCGTTTTGAGCTATTTTTTCATTATCTGCGAGTGCGCATACATGGGCGATATCTTCTTTTTTACCAAAAATTTCTATTATTTTCGCAATGTGTTCGTCTGTCAAAATGTTTGTTTTTTTATCATAAAGATCACTAGCGTCGATAAACTGCGTTTTAGTCTGGGTTTTATGCTTTGAAAGAACAAGGATGTTAACGGCTATCGGAGTACCATAAAAAAGATTTGGTGCGAGTGCGATGACGGTCTCGACGAAATTTTCTTTTACTAGGTATTCACGGATTCTTTTTTCCGCACCACCTCTATAAAAAATGCCCGGGAAACTAACTATCGCGGCTCTGCCTTTTGCCGAAAGATAACTAAGCGCGTGCAAGATAAAGGCGAAATCCGCCTTGCTTTTAGGAGCTAGCACGCCGGCAGGAGCAAATCTAGGATCGTTTATGAGCGTCGGATCGTCGCTACCGATCCAGTTGATAGAGTAAGGAGG
>CALIWP010000398.1 GCA_938046705.1 uncultured Campylobacter sp.
GATCGGATTGATTTTGGTTAGGCGTACTAGCTGGGTCGTGTTTGCTACGACTAGTGAGCCCACGTCTACTAGGTTATCGCCCAAAACGCCGTCAAAAGGCGCGATTATGCTTGTGTAGCCTAGGTCGATCTTGGCATTTTTGGCGTTTGCTCTAGCGCTTAGCAAATTTGCGTTTGCGATCTCGAGCGCCGAAACTGCCGCGTCGTAATCTTTTTGAGAAACGGCGTTTTTCTTATATAAATTTGAAATTCTGTTAAATTCGGTCTGAGCGTTTTTTAAATTTGCGTTTGCCACGCCGATAGCGGCCTCAAGCGCGTCGTAGCTGGCTTGGTATTTTTCGGGATCTATCAAAAACAGCTTGTCGCCTGCTTTTACGTTGTCGCCGGGTTTAAAAAATTGCTTGGTTATCGTGCCGCTTACTTTTGGATAGACGATTACGTCTTGCTGGCTCGTTAGGGTAGCGGTATAGTCAAAGCTGATCGGTACGTCTGATTTTTTAGCTACGAATACATCGACCTTTGACGGTGGCATTTGCCGTTGTTGTCCGGCTGCGGCTGCGTTTTTTTTATCATTACTATCAAAGCATGCCGTAAAAAGCAGCGACGCCAATAATAAAACAGAGATATTTTTAAAATTTCTCATAAATTTGCCTTTAATTTTTTGGGATATTATACAAAAATTTTGTCTGTAATATTTGTTACAAATAAAGTCGGCCATTTTACTCTTATTTACAAGAAAAGTCAAATTTTAGAGAGTAGAATTTAGCGTTTTTTTACGCCGTGCAAAAACATATCTATACGCGTTTTTACGTGGTCTTCGCGCTCTTTTTCGCTTAGCGTTATGTCCTCGTTTAGCAAAATAGCATTATAATGATAAGGCTCTCTAACGACTGCGGCAAACGCCTTGGCCGCGACGTAAGGAGAGATACATGGATTTAGTTGGACTTTTATGTCTTCGCGCTCGAAAAAATCGATTAAAATTTTATCGATTTTGCTTAAAATTTGATCCAAAAACTCTTTGCCCAAAAGTCCGTCGTTTTTTGCGCCTTCGCTCATCATTACTCTTGAGATTAGCGTGGTTTTCTTTTCGCAGATGATGTCGAAAAATATCATCGCAAATTTGGTTAAAAAATCATCCAGCTTATGCGATAAATTTAGATCGATTTTCTCGTCTATCTGTGTCCTAAAGTCGTCAAATCCACGCTCTACGATAGCGCGAAAAAGTCCTTCTTTATTTTCAAAAAATTTGTAGATGCTCGCCAGCGACCCGCCGCTTTTTTTGATGATATCCGTTAAACTCGTGTTTTCATAGCCGTTTTCGAGGAAAATTTCAAGTCCGGCTTGGATGAATTTCTCTTTTCTCTCGGCGCTTCGTTTTGTCGGTTTCATACTCATTATTTCTAGCCCTCAAATTTCAAAAAAATCTTAAAATATGATTATACTATAAAAAAATAATTTTTTACTCACTTGGATGGGCAAAAATCGTCCGCCTCTTAACATTTATCTTTTCTTTGTTATCCGCTGCGTAGGCGGAGATTTCTATCTTCGTCGTTTGCTCGCCGGTCTTAGCAAATACCGATTTAGGCGCGCTTAGCACGACTACGACTCTCTTTTTTTCGCCCGCTTTTAGAGGGATTTGATCCTTTGGGCGCT
>CALIWP010000399.1 GCA_938046705.1 uncultured Campylobacter sp.
AACCCTAAAACCCCAAATATACACTAAAACTTTTATATTTCACTGCTTTTTACGACGGCATATCAGACGCCGAAATATCCTTTTAATTGCTTAGCTTGATTTGGTCGTATCGTAAGCCGTAATTATTGCGGTATGTGCGAGAGGTCTGCAATTTTAGTCCTAGCGTAAAATATTAAATTTGATAAAAAGTGTCGCAAAGTTTAAATTTAAAGTTTTAAAAGATTGATTAAATTTACTTCAAAATATCCCGAAGCGCCGTTTTTAGATCGCTAAATTTAAAGCTAAATCCGCTTTTTATCAAGGCTTTGGGATAAACTTTCGCACCCTCAAGCAGCACGACGGAGCCCTCGCCAAACATCAAATTTAACGCAAATTTAGGCACTTTAAAAAACGTCGGTCGCCCTAAAACCTTGCCTAAAATTTGAGTAAATTCGCCGTTTGCGCTAGGTTGCGGCGAAACGAGATTAAAAACGCCGCTTTGACGGTTTTGTAAGGTAAATTTAAACGCCTCTAGTAAATCAGTGATATGAATCCAGCAAAACGCCTGCTCGCCGCTACCGATCTTGCCGCCAAGACCAAGCCTAAATGCCGGCAACATCTTAGCTAGTGCGCCGCCTCGCCCCAGCACCACGCCTAGGCGAAATATCGCCGTTTGCGTCCGTGCTTTAGCGGCCTCGCTCTCCCACTCGCATGCTAGCTCGCCCAAAAATCCGCGGTCAAATTTGACCGAGCTCTCGTCGTGGCCAAGCCCGTTTTCGTAGATGCCGATAGCCGAAGCGCTGATGAAAAAGGGCGGATTTTCTAGCTCGTTTATCGCGCAAACTAGCGTGCGCGTTGTCTCTATCCTGCTTGCATGAAGCTGCTTTTTATAGGCCTCGCTCCATCTGGCCGCGATAGAAGCGCCCGCTAAATTTATAACCGCATCACAGCCGCTGATGAGGTCTTTGAGCGCGTCTTTGTCGGCGTAGGCGGCCCTTGGGATAGCTACTATCTCGTGCCTCTGGGCTCTAAAAAATATGCAGAGTTCGCCGCCGATAAATCCGCTCGTGCCGTTTACGGCTATTTTCATATTTTGCCTTTTTGATGAATTTGCTTTGACGCATGCGGTCAAATTTGATGCGGCGCAGGGTTAAATTTGGCGTCAAATTTAACGCCCAAAGCCAAGCCGTTTTGCTCAAATTTGACGGGCGAAGCAAGAGATTAAATTCGCCCGTCAAATTTACTTTCTAAAATACTCTTTCACACCGTTTTCGCCATCTAGTTGCGAGCGTAATTTTTCTAGCGCGGCGATACGATCTTGGGTGCTTGGGTGCGTGCGAAATAGCGAACCCAGCGCGCTTTTTACGCCGCTAAATGGATTAACGATAAACATATGCGCGCTTTGTTCGTCGGCGTTTGCCATCACGCGTCCGCGCGCGTAGTCCTCGAGTTTGCGCAGCGCGCCTGCTAGGTGCTGGGGCTTGCCAGTTATCATCGCAGCGCCCCTGTCGGCCTCAAACTCCCGCGCACGCGAGATCGCCATGCGTATGATCGTGGCTGCTAGCGGCATGATGACGGCTAGAGCGATTAGCATCAAGGGATTTTGCTTGCCTTCACGATTCGCCGCGCCAAACTGTGCAAAATTTGCCAGTATCGCGATCGCTCCCGCAAAAACCGCTGCTATCGAGCCCGTTAGGATGTCGTAGTGACGCACGTGGCTTAGCTCGTGAGCTAGCACACCCTCGATTTCATCTTTGTTTAGTATATTTAGCAGGCCCTCGGTCACGGCTACTGCGGCGTGGCTAGGGTTGCGACCTGTGGCGAATGCGTTTGGTACGGCTTCTGGGATGATGTAGATCTTTGGCATCGGCAAATTTGCCTTCGCGCAAAGCTCGCGTACGATCTGATAAAGTCCCGTCGCGTGCGCCTCGTCCACGGGTACGGCTCGGTAGTGCTTGAGCACGAGTGTGTCCGAGAAAAAATATGAAAAGAAATTCATCCCAAGCGCAACTAAAAATGCGATCATCATACCGCTCGTGCCGCCTATCGCGCCGCCGACGGCTACGAAAAGCAGCATCAGCACGGTCATCAAAAATGCGGTTTTAAAAAGTTCCATTTGTTTCCTTTACTCGTAAAATTTTACAAAAATATCTCGCCGCCCTCTTTTATCTTTTCTATGAAAGCAAAAATATCTTTCTCCGCTATGCGCATCGGAGCCGAGCCCAGCGCGCCTAGATCGTTAAAATAAATAGCGTCGTCCGAGTTTAATTTTATAAAAAATCCAAGGTCGCCGTCTTGGCCTATCATATAAAAATTTGGCTCGTAAAGCGCTACTTCGTAGGTTTCGTTTCGCTCGGCTAGAGCCGCACGCCCGTATAGATACGCACCCGCTCCCGCTTCGTTAAAAACGTCCATGCACTCTTCTTCGCCGAGATCATCTAAAAATTTTAGATATAACGGCGGAAATTTTATCACCGTTTATCCTTGCCTATTACGGCGTTTTTAAATATCGCGGTGTCCGCGCCAGTCTCGCTAAGCACGGCTAGTTCGCTTTGGCTCTCTATGATAACGCAAATTTGAGCGTCAAATAGATAGTCCTGCGCCAGTTTTGCCGCTTTGCCGGCAAGCTCGCGGGGCACGACGATAAATTTCGCTCCGGCCGCGTTTGCGACGATGATTTCGTTTAGATTTTCCGCCTCGACGCTAAACTGGGCGCCGAGCTCCTGCGCGCGCTTTATCGCTGCTGCGTCAAATTTAAACAAATTTTGCTTGCCTGCTTCGATCTGCTGGGCATTTTCGCGCCAAAACAGCGGCTCATAGGGCACTAGCTCGTGGCCGATTAGTTTCATTTTTTATCCTTTATGCAGTCCTCGCAGACATAACCGCCGCCGCTTATTACGGCGTCTTTAGCCTCTATAAAGGTGCCGCATTTTTTACATTCGACGAAATTTTCGGCATCTTTGTCCTCTTTTTTTGCGCCGCCTTTTACGCGGGTTTTAAAAAATATCAAATAAATCGCGATTAAAACCGCTAAAAAAGCCAAAATTTTAAATAACATCGCCGCCCTTTATAAGTACGTATTTTCGGTTGCCGCGCCCGCAAATTTGAGCTTTGAGCCCGTCTAGTTCGCTTTGCACGCTGCTTCCTTTATAAAGTAAAATTTGAGTTTGCGCGTCAAAAAAACCGTTGCAAATCCCAAGCAAATCTTTCGTTTTCATCAGCGCGCGGCTAGTGATTAGCTGCGCCGTAAAGGGCTCTCCGTCCTCGATCTTACAAGATTTTACGCGCACGTTGGTTAAATTTAGCTCGGCCTTGACGTAGCTTAGAAACGCTGATTTTTTCGGGCTAGGTTCAAATAGGTGCCACTGGCACTCCCTTAAAATCATCGCGAGAAATATCGCCGGAAAGCCCGCTCCGCTACCCACATCAATCGCCGTTTTAGCGCCCCAAATTTGCGGGAAAATTTCAAGCGGAGCTATGCTATCTGCTATCTGCTCGTTTAAATTTTTGTAGTTGGTGAGGCTGTGCACGCGGTTAAATTTAGCCAAAATCTCGCTAAATTTCGCCGTTTGCGCGTCAAAATCCCTCGGCAGGTCAATTTTCATCTAGCATATGCCCCATCTGCTCTTTTTTTACGCGCAGGTAGTTTTCGTTAAATTTGTTCGCGTGTATCACGATCGGCACGCGAGAGACGATCTGCACGCATTTTAGCCCGGACAGTTTTTTTGGGTTATTGGTTAGCAAATTTATCTTTTCGATGCCGAAGTGCTTTAAGATAAAATCCACGATCTCGTACGTGCGCTCGTCGGCTTTAAAGCCTAGCTGGTGGTTTGCCTCGATGGTGTCAAGGCCCTCGTCTTGCAGGTGGTAGGCGTTTACTTTGTTTAGCAGGCCGATATTTCGCCCCTCTTGGCGCAGATAAATCACCATGCCGCCGTGCTCCTCGATGTATTTTAGGCTGGCTTCCAGCTGGTCGCGGCAGTCGCACTTTAGGCTACCGATCGCATCGCCCGTTAGGCACTCGGAGTGGATGCGGACGTTTACGACCTCGCCGAAAGGTTTTTTATAAATCGCCAAATGTTCTTTCTCACCCTCCTTAAATGCCTTTATCTCGAATATCCCGAAACGAGAGGGTAAATTTGCCGTATTTGAAAGCTCGATATTCATAAAATTTTAACTCCTATTATGTTACACTAAGCGTAAATTGTAGCGAAGTAAAAGGAAAATTATGTTTAAACGTTTTAGAAGACTCAGGATAAATCCCGCGATCAGAGAGATGGTGCGCGAAACTAGCGTTGCGGCGAGCGATTTTATCTATCCGCTTTTCATCGTCGAGGGCAAAAGTATAAAAAAAGAGATAAGCTCGATGCCGGGCGTCTTTCAGATGAGTTTGGACGAAATTTTAAAAGAGTGCGAAATCGTACGAAATTTGGGCATAAAAGCGGTTATTTTATTTGGAATCCCTAGCCTAAAAGATAGCGTAGGCAGCGACGCTCTAAGCGACGATGGCATCATAGCGACCGCGCTGCGAGCGATAAAGGATAAATTCCCCGATCTGGTCGTGATAACAGATCTTTGCTTTTGCGAGTACACCGATCACGGTCACTGCGGCATCCTAGATCACGTCCACCAGACCGTCGATAACGACGCGACGCTAGAGATCTCCGCTAAACAAGCTCTGATCCACGCCAGAAACGGCGCCGATATGATCGCTCCAAGCGGTATGATGGACGGCATCATCGCTACCTTGCGCGGGGCGCTGGATTTGAGCGGATATGAAAATTTGCCGATTATGGCGTATTCGACCAAATTTGCTTCGGCGTACTACGGGCCGTTTCGCGACGTAGCGGAGAGCGCGCCAAGTTTCGGCGATAGAAAGAGCTACCAGATGGATCCCGCAAACCGCCTGGAGGCCGTGAGCGAGAGCCTAGAAGACGAGGCGCAGGGGGCCGATATCTTGATGGTAAAACCGGCTCTGGCGTATCTAGATATCATCCGTGATCTGCGCGAGGCTACGAGACTGCCGATCTGCGCGTACAACGTGAGCGGCGAATACGCCCTGCTAAAAGCCGCGGCAAAAGCGGGCGTCATCGACTACGAGCGCGTGATGATGGAGACGCTAGTCGGGTTTAAGAGGGCGGGGGCGGACCTGATAATAAGCTATCATGCCAAAGAAGCCGCC
>CALIWP010000400.1 GCA_938046705.1 uncultured Campylobacter sp.
TACGCCTGATAAATCCGCCGACTTTTGTTATGCGCGGGTCAAATTCGTATTTATGAAATTTTGCAAAATGCTCGACCTCTGCGGGATTTTGCTCGAGATAATCGTCTAAAATTTTACGCCAATTTTTATGCATCGATCTAAATTTATAGCAGCTAAACGGCTTGCCAAAACGCCCTATTCGCTTTTGTTTAAAAAAGATGCTCTCGCCAGGCTCATTTATCTTTATGACTGCTGCTATAACGGCGACGACCGCAAGCCAAATCGGCGCAGTAGCGACAACGACGACGTAATCAATCACAGCTTTTAGCAAGATTTTAGAGCGCAGACTCATAGCGCGCCCTCTAAAAATCTCTCGTAACTACTCTCCACGAGCCCCTTTATCTCTCGCTCAAAGCGCTCTTTTGAAAATTTTAGCGCATTTTGCCTGATCGCTTGCGGATCAAATTTGTCTCTTATTTTTTCAAATTTTACCACCGCTTCGTTTAGGCTAGCTTCGTTTTGCTCGCTAAAATAAACACCCGTGATGCCGTCTATCACGCTCTCTTTCGCGCCACCCTTACCCAGGCAGATGACTGGCGTACCGCAGGCCTGAGCTTCCACGGGCGCTATACCAAAATCCTCTACGGCAGCAAATACGAAGGCTTTTGCCTTACCCATCAGCTCCGCAGTCTCGCGCGCACCCCTGAAGCCTAAAATTTCGACATTGCTTTTAGCGATATTTTTGATTTCATTCATCTGCTCGCCGTCACCCACGACGACTAACTTTTTGCCGCTTTCGTTAAAGGCGCGCACGATTAAATCGATCTTTTTATAAGGCACCATCCTTGAAACCGTGACGTAAAAGTCCTCTTTATTTTCGTTTAATTTAAAATTTGCGGTATCTACGGGCGGGTAGATCACGGCGGCGTCTTTGCCGTAAATTTTACGTATGCGGCGCGCAATAAAATTTGAATTTGCGACGTAAATGTCGGCTCTGTTTGCTGCGGCGATATCCCACAGGCGAATTTTATGTAAAAAATATCTAGCTAGCGCCGCTTTTAGTCCGCGTTCTAGTCCGTTTTGGCGTAAATAGTCAAAATACATATCCCAAGCATAGCGCATCGGAGTGTGTACGTAGCTTATATGAAGCTGGTTTGAATGCGTCAAAGCGCCCTTTGCTACGGCGTGCGAACTAGACAGCACGACGTCAAATTCGCTCAGATCAAACTGCTCTATCGCTAGCGGAAAAAGCGGCAGATAGCTCCTAAATTTGCTCTTTGCAAACGGTAAATTTTGAATAAAACTGGTTCGAGCAAATTTGCCATTTAAAATCTTTTGTCTATCGTCGAATTTAAGGTAATCAACAAGGCTAAAAACTTCAAAATCATCCCAAATATCCGTAAAACTCTGCACGCAACGCTCAGCTCCGGCATAGGTTTCTAGCCAGTCGCAAACCAGAGCTTTTTTCATCCGCTCCGCCGCTACTTTCTATCGTAGTCGTCGCTGATACGAACTATATCGTCCTCGCCCAGATACTCGCCCGTTTGCACTTCTATAACGATGAGATCGGAGTTTGCCGTATTTTCCAGCCGGTGAATCTGCCCGCTTTTTATATATATCGACTCGTTTTGTTTTAGTGGTGCTTCGTTGCCGTCTATCGTTACTAGCGCTTCACCCTCTACGACGACCCAGTGCTCGTTTCGCTTAAAGTGCTTTTGCAGACTCAGCCTTTTGCCGGGCTTAACCACGATCTTTTTCATCTTGTAGCCGCTACCCTCGCCCAGCACCTCATAGCTGCCCCACGGACGATATACGCTCGTGTGCGTTTCGCAAATTTCAGGCAATGAATTTGAAAAGTGCTTATAAACCTCTTTTACCTTTTGTGAGCTACCTTTTTTAGCGATCAAAAGTGCGTCTTTGGTGTCTACTACGAGCAAATTTTGCACGTCTACTAGTGCGGTCGGTTTTTTAGTTAGGATGAAATTTTCGCTCGCGCCGATTTGCAACGACTCGCCCTCGTTTTTTATCTTTTTACTCAGCTCATCAAAGCTACCCATATCGCTCCAGCCAGCATCCAGCGGCACCATTTTGATATTTAGGCTTTTTTGCATTAGGGCGTAGTCGATACTGATATCCTCGATCTTATCCATAAAATTCGGACTTATTTTTAGCAGGCAAGGCTCGTTTGCCGAGCCCTCTATCGCCGCCGTCACGTCTTTTACGATATTTGGTGCGTACTTTTTCATCTCGCCCAAAAACACGCCCGACTTAAAGCAAAACATGCCGCTGTTAAAATAATACCCGCCCTCTTTTATAAATTTCGTCGCGGTTTCAAAATTTGGCTTTTCGATAAATCGCTCTACGTCGCCGTTTTTATCTGCCTTGATGTAGCCGTAGCCCGTGTTTGGTTCGTTAGGTTTTATGCCAAACGTCACCAAAAAGCCCTGGTTTGCATAGCTTTGCGCGATCAAAAGAGCCTTTTTGTATTCGGCCTCCTCCTCGATCAGATGATCGCTCGGAGTAACGAGCAAAATTTCATCCTCATCGCAACAAAGCGCCGCAAAAGTAATCGCCGCGGCAGTGTTTTTGCCAAATGGCTCGAGGATAAATTTGTCTATTTTTTTATTTCCGCACTCGTCAAGCGCTAAAAAGTAGTGCGCCTCATTGCAAACGATGATCGTTTTTTGCGCGTGCACGTTGCGTCTAAGCGTAAGGTCAAAGAGCGATTTTCCGTTAAAAAGCCTAATGAATTGCTTTGGCATTAGCGTTCGCGATAGCGGCCAAAGTCTCGTGCCCGAACCTCCACAAAGTATAACGTTTGTCATTTTTTACGCCTTTTGCTTTAAATTTTTGACCAAATTTAAAAATGTTTCTTGAAGCCGCGCCAGTAAATTTTGATCCTTGGTCTCAAATCTCGTAACGATAACAGGCGTCGTATTTGAGGCTCGTACTAGCGCCCAGCTACCGTCCTCAAATCTCACTCTAACTCCGTCTATGTCGATGATTTCGGCTATCTTGCCTAAGCCTGCTAGCAAATTTTGCGCGTCGCCATTTTCGTAAATTTCAACCAAAACCTCTTTTAGCTTTGCCACAAGCTTAAATTTCTGTGCGTCGGTCGTTTTTACCTTAATCTCGTCGGTGCTAAAGACTTTTGGCAGTTTATCTAGCTCTCCGTCTAGGTTAAAGCCCTTTGCGACCAGCTCTAGCGCGCGAAACATCGCATACGTCGCATCGTCAAAGCCAAAATACCGCTCCTTAAAGAAAATATGCCCGCTCACCTCGGCCGCCATGTCGATATTTAGCTCTTTCATCGCCTTTTTGATGTTACTGTGGCCGGTCTTGCCCATGAAGCTTTTACCGCCGTGAGCGTCGATCTCGTCGTACATATTTTGCGAGCATTTGACCTCGCCCAGCACGCGCGGATTTTTCATCGCAAGGCTATATAAATACGCTAGTTCGTCGCCTTTTATGTTGCGTTTTTTGGTTAAAACCGCGATACGGTCGCCGTCGCCGTCAAAGCCAAATCCTATGTCAAATTCGCCCTTTAGTGCAGCTTTTAGATCGATTAAGTTTTTCTCCTCGCTTGGATCTGGGTGGTGGTTTGGGAAGTTGCCGTCGGGCTGTGGATATAAAATTTTCGCATCCAAATTTAACGCCTCGCAAATTTCGGGCAGTACCGCTCCGACTGCGCCGTTTGCGCAGTCGATGACGATTTTTAGCGGCAAGGCTTTTAGATGCGCAAACTGCTCTATTAGAAAATTTTTATAAGGCGTCGCGATATCGAATTTTTCAGCCCTCAGATCATCCGGTATTTGCGTTTTTGCCGCGATATCGTCCAGTACGGCGACTTTTAGCTTTTGCAAATCCTCGCCGAAGTAACTATCCTTAAAAATCGTGATTTTAAAGCCGTTGTACTCTTTTGGATTATGAGAACCGGTTATCATTATATTTGCATCAAATTTGTCCGAAAACACGCTAAAATAGCCAACCGGCGTCGGTAGCAAGCCGATATCGTAGACTTTGATCCCGGCTAAATTTAGCCCGCTAACTAGCCAGCCAAAAATCTCGCCCGCACTTAGTCTAGCGTCATATCCTACGCTAACGTTTTTTGCGCCTCGGCGTAGCATCTCTCGACCCAAATTTAACCCGATCACTTTGACGCTGATTTCGTTTAGATCGCGCTCGTAAATGCCGCGTATATCGTACTCTCTAAAAATTTCATCTATCAAAATTTTACCTTTTTAAATTTATTTTATTTTAAGATGGCGTATTTTAGCATTTTTGGGTTAAATTTTACTAAACGGCGACGTCTCCAAGCTTTGCGCTAATAGCTTCTATCAAGCTTTGAGGTGCGATTTTGATCTGTTTTCCGCGAACCCCGGCGCTTACGTAGACGTAGTCTTGTTTTAAAATCCTCTCGTCAAAAAAAGTCTCAAACGCCTTTTTCATCGCTATCGGCGAGCAGCCGCCCCTGATATAGCCCGTCACTTTTTCAAGTTCTCTTAAGTTTAAAAGTTCGCATTTTTTATGCCCGCTAAGTCTAGCCAGAGCCTTTAAATTTAAGCTCAGATCGCCCTGTATGCACGCTACGACATAGCCTCTAGGCTCGCATTCGCAGACGATGGTTTTATATATTTTTTCTATTTGCTCGCCGCAAACGGCAGCTACGTGAACGGCGCTCAGATCGCTCTCATCCACTTCGTATTCAACTAGCTCATAGGGGATATGTTTACCGTCTAAAAACCTCGCGGCATTTGTTTTATGTACCATTGCCTTCTCATTTTTCAAAAATTTAAGATATAATTATAGCTAAAATTTTAAGGAGAATAGATGGCTGAAGAAATTTTGGAAAATCAAGGCAAAAAGGGAAACGGGCTGGTTCTCATCATCATCATTGTTATTTTACTGCTTCTTTTGGTGGTCGGCGGACTTTTGGCGTTCTTGCTAATGGGCGGCAATGAGGAGAATGCGCAAGCGCAAGCTGTACAAACTCAAACCGAACAAGTCCAAGCCGCAGCACCTAAAAATACGGCAGGCAAGCGATCAAACGATTATGTAAATATGGGCCCGGTTTATCCGCTTGATCAGTTTATTGTAAATTTGCTTAGCGAAAGCGGTTCGAGATACCTAAAAACAAAGGTCGATCTGGAACTTAGCGCCGAGACGCTAACGCCTGAAATCGATAAGAAAAAGCCGCTAATAAGAGATATCGTCGTTTCTACGCTATCGTCTAAAACATACGAGGAAGTCAGCACTCAAAAAGGTAAAAACCGCCTAAAAGACGAGATAGTCGACCGCCTAAACGAGGTTTTGGCCGACGGTCACATAAAAAACATCTACTTTACCGACTTTGTGGTGCAATGATCGGCATAGATATCGTAGCGATCTCGCGAATCTCAAGGCTTAAAGAGCGGCGAGGCGAGGATTTTTTGAGATATTTTTTAAGCGACGAAGAGATAAGTATCGCAAAAACGGATGCTACGATAGCGGGATTTTTCGCAGCCAAAGAAGCTATCAGCAAGGCTCTTGGCTGCGGGATCTCGGCTGAGTTTTCGTTCTTTGACGCTCAAATTTACAAAGACGAGAAAAACGCCCCCAAAGTAAAGCTCTCAGAAAAAATCATTAAAAATTTTAATCTAAAAGACGCACAAATCACCATCAGTCACGACGGCGGCTTTGCGATAGCTGCAGCGATACTGCAAAAAGCGGATTAAGCTTTCAAATTTGGCTCTAATTTACTAAATTCCACCTACCACGTCTTTTGCCCAACAAACACAAGCCAAATTTGTGTGTTTTTTAACACGCGCAGATTTAGCACGGCAATCCTCAAATTTGATCCTATAAGGCCGCAAATTTAATCGCACTGCAGCACTAGCCAGCTTTTATCAAATTTCCTCTCGCGTAGATCGTTCTTTCTGATCCACAGATAAATTTTACCACAATCGCACCACATCATCTCGTTTTCGTCGTTACTTCCGATTTGTAGTAGTAGCGTCCACTCGCCGATATTTTGCCGCAATTTTTCAAACTCCGGCCCGCTATAATCCTCATCGCCGCCGCAATAAAAGCCGTTTGTCACAAGCTCGCACTCTAGCTCCATGCCGCCTTGGATATTGCCTGAATGTCCTAAAATTTTATTTTCACTGCGCTGC
>CALIWP010000401.1 GCA_938046705.1 uncultured Campylobacter sp.
GATAAATAGCAGAACCACCTTTAAAAAACCATATATCATTCAAATTTATTTTTCTACCGTTATAAGTGATCAAATGCTTATTTGTCACGTAAAATCCCTCGTGGATAAAATTCTTGATTTCGCGATATGTCGCCATAAGAAAAAGAGCAGTAACACATACAAAGCATATTTTCATAAACGTTCCGCTCTCTAAAAATAAACTACAAAAAGCCCACACACATAAGGTAAAAGCAATAATTTTCAACACACAAAAAAATCTAATAGAACATAAATATTTATATATCACGACCTCGCCCTCGTCGAGTTTGACGTTTTCGGGCAGATCCGCCAGCTCGTCGTCCAGCGCCTTGCGCGTCAAATTCGGCTCACTCATCGCCAGCGTCCTGCGTTCGCACGATGAGGCTCTTTGGTAGGCTAAACTTCTCGATAACCTCGCACTCTTTGGCCCTCATCTCGCCCGCGTCGCTTTCGTGATCGTAGCCCAGCACGTGAAGCAGCCCGTGCGTGAAAAGCAGAGCCGTCTCGTCATCCTCACTGTGGCCTAGCTCGGCGGCTTTTGCCGCTACTAGCTCAGTGTTTATCACGATACAGCCAAGCGGCGCGTGCAGCTGCATCTCAAGCGGGAAGCTCAGCACGTCTGTAGTCTCGTAGATGCCGCGCTGGCGGACGTTTATCTCCTTCATCTCCTCGGCGTCAACAAAGCTTAGCTCCACCTCGCCCGCGGTCAAATAGTCGCAAATTTGATCCAAAATCCTCGGATAATCGTCCTCGCAAAGTAGCATTTTTGGCTTTCCTTTAGTAAAATTTGAGTATGATTTTAGCGAAAATTTTGGTCAAATTTAATAAAGCCAAATTTGCAACAAACGACATCGGTATCAAATTTTACTCGCTTTGTATAAAATTTTAAAAACTCTAACGCTCAAATTTTTAAAATTTTTTAGAGACAAAATTTAACATTTTCAGGGTGCGGGTCTCGGTGAGTAAAATTTAAAGCTGAAATTCGTAAATTTGACTTCAAGCTTGAATAGGAAAAGCAAGGCGAAGTATTTTGAGATGATTTTTGGGGTTTTGAAGTTAAAATTTGACGAAGATAAGGCATGTAGCCTATCGAGTCAAATTTTAACGAAATCCGCAAAAAGCGCTCAAAAGACAAGCTGCTTAACTTTCTTTTAGCAGTTTCGCCACCATCTGCTCGCTCTTTCCCTTATCGCTATCCTTTTTCGTCGCCTTATATATCCCGCTCACGTACTCCTCGAGCACCTCTTGCGAGTTTATGCGCGCGTCGCCGTCTTTTGGCCTTACTTTGGCGTATTCGCCGCTGTTTTGCAGCTCAAACGCCAGCTCGTTATCGCTAAGCTGCAATCGCAAAAACTCGAGCAAGCGCTCTTGTAAATTTTTATCGATTATCGGCGTCATGAGCTCTAGGCGGCGCTCGAGATTTCGCGGCATCCAGTCGGCGGAAGCGATGTAAATTTGAGGGTCGGCGTGTCTGAAATAAAATATCCTCGCGTGCTCAAGGTATTTGCCGATGAGCGATCTCACGCGGATATTTTCGCTTAGGCCTTTCACACCAGGGCGCACGCAGCAGATGCCGCGCACGATGAGATCGATCTTTACGCCCGCGCTACTAGCCTTTACCAGCGCGTCCACGATGTCACTATCCACCAGCGCGTTCATCTTCGCCACAATCCTGCCCTGCTCGCCGTGCGCAGTCTCGGTTTTTATCATCTCTAACACGCGCTCTTTTATCTGCATCGGCGACATAGAGAGCGTCTGCAAGCGGCGGTTTTTAGAAAAGCCCGAAAGTATGTGAAAAAACGTCGTCGTATCACTCGCAAACTCCGCTCTGCTCGTAAAATAACTCACGTCGGTGTAAATTTTCGCCGAGCCGCCGTTATAATTGCCCGTGGATAAATGCATGTAAAATTTAAGCTTGCCGCCCTCTTGACGGATGACTTGGCTCACTTTTGCGTGCACCTTAAAGCCCGTGATGCCGTATATCACGTGCGCGCCGGCATCTTCTAGAGCCTTTGCCCAGTGCAGGTTGTTTTCCTCGTCAAACCTCGCCTTTAGCTCGACCATCACGGTTACTTGCTTGCCGTCGTTTGCGGCGTCGATGAGAGCCTGGATGATAGGCGAGTTTTTATCGACGCGGTAGAGCGTCATGCGGATCGAGATCACGCGCGGGTCTTTGCTCGCCTCCCTGATAAACTGCACGACGGGATCAAAGCTCTCATACGGATGCACGACCAGCACGTCCTCTTTGTCGATAACGTCAAACATCGAGAGGTGACTGCTAAAAGGCGGTAGGGTCTTTGGCGCGTATGGCGGTAGGCAAAGGTGGGAGAATTCTTTATTTCCCACGATTTGCCAGAGCGAATTTAACGTGAGCGGAACGGTGTACTCGTAGATATCCTTATAAAAAATCTTCATGTGCGAGTTTAGAAACTCGACTATCTCGGCATCGGCGTCCTTTTGTATCTGCATGCGCACAAAGGCGCCTTTTCGGCGTAGCTTGAGCCCCTGCTCGAGGATCATCATAA
Organism: uncultured Campylobacter sp.; assembly: GCA_938046705.1. The sequence continues at coordinate 2,544 of CALIWP010000401.1, forward strand.
AGTCATCCGCCTCTTCTTCCTCGATGACGATGTCGGCGTTCCTGGTAACCCTAAACGCCGCCGAGCTAAGCAGCTTGTAACCCGGGAAAATCTCCTCTGCGTGGCGGTGTACGATCGTTTCTATCGGCACGTAGACATTATCGGCCGCCTGATAAAACCTCGGCAAAACGCGCGAGATACGTATCATGCCAAATTTTATGATCTCGGGACTATCCGCATCGGCAAGCTTGACAGCTAGGCTAAAGCTAAGGTTGTTTAGATGCGGGTACGGATGCGTGGCATCAACCGCGATAGGCACGATGACGGGCAGGATATTTGAGAAAAAATACTCGTCGCATTTGGCGCGAAGCTCGGGCGAAATTTCGTCGTAATTTTTCATAAAAAGCCCGTTTTGCGCGAGTTCTTTTAGCGCGTCTTTGTAGTGCCTTTCTACGATAGATAGCTCGTCTTTGATGTATTTTCTGATCTCTCTTAGCTGCTCGAGCGGACTCATGCCGTCGCTACCGCTAGCTGCGACTCCAGCGGCAAAAAGCTGCTTAAGCCCCGCGATGCGGATCATGTAAAATTCATCCAAATTAGTCATATAAATCGCGATAAATTTTAGCTTTTCAAGCGGCGGCAACACCTTTTCGCACTGAGCCAAAACGCGCGAGTTAAAGCGTAGCCAGCTAAGCTCGCGGTTGATAAAAACACTCTTTTTCTCATCCATTTTCCATCCTTTTTAAACTTTCATAAATTTTAGCGAATTTTCTCTTAAATCACGGCCTTTCCGAAAAGCCGTAAGTTTGTGTTATAATAAACGAAAAACAAATTAAGCTTCGGAAAAAATAGGCAAGGAAATAAGATGGAATATATTTGGGCGGTTATTATTTTATGCGTTGGCATGGCGGTCTTTTGGGTTTTAAAGAAAATTTCTATGTGATCGCATTTCAAATTTAACGAATGAATTTAGTGTTGTCGCAGTGATTTTTTATTTTGATTTTGAGTCAAATTTGACAAAGTTTTTAGAAATATTTTTAAATAGTTAAAAAGATGAAATTTGAGGTAAAAACGGCGGCGCAAATCGTCCGCCGCTATTAAATTAAAGATTATTTTCTTTTTTATACTCGGCTAAAAAGGCGTAGATTTCGTCTTTTAGTCTGAGTTTCTCGCGTTTTAGAGCATCCACTTCGGCATCGTTATAGACATTGCCTTTTTGCATTTCGGCGATCTTTTCGTCTAGCTCGTTGTGCTTATCAAAAAGCGATGTAAAGTGCGCGTTTGTACCTTTTAGCTTAGTTATAAGCTCTCTATCCTCATGAAACATCTTTGCTCCTTTAATTAAAGTTTGATTTAATTTTAGCGAATGTTATTTTAAGAGAGGGTTAAAAAGCGTCAAATTCGGAGCATTCCCTAAAATTTACGGTAGCTTAGTTTCGTCTCTAAATAGCTTAATTTTTTACGCTATTTAAATCCAAAAGATGCTTTTGTAAAATTTAAATTTTGGTAAGAGATCAAATCAATCCCTGATTTTAGCATTAAATTTACGGCTGTCTAGGCAAAGGCAAAATTAAAATACGCATAAATCGTCTCAAATTTTAGACATATTTTAGCTCTTCTGGCTTATGCTTGCTTTTTATGACGCGTTTGGTTAGGCGTATCGACTCGCCAGTACCGATGACTAGTAGCTTCGTGCCAGTGCCGATTAGCGTATCGCCCTTTGGCATCGGAATAAATTTGTTATTTACGTCTTTGATGCCAACGACGTCGGCGTTTGTTATGTTTCGCAAGTTAGTTTCTTTTAGGCGTTTAAAGCGCACCCACGAATAATCAGGCACCAATATCTCCTCTATGTCGATCGGCGAGTCTTGCTTATACAAAAACTGCTCGAGCAAATTTTCCATATCCGGACGTACGCTCATCGCACTAAGGCGCTGAGCTACGAGCTTTGATGGGCTCACGACGCTGTTTGCGCCGAGCTTTTTTAGGCGCTCGGTATCGTCTTGGTTGTCGGAGTTTGTCATTATAAAATAAGGCTTTTTGCGCCCGATCTCTTTTTCATATAGCCTCACGGTGGCGATAAGGGCGATGTTATCTGCGATGTTTGAACTTAGCGTGATCATGCCTTTTGCGCTTGAAAAATGCGTCTTTAAAAGCGCAGTTTGCGTGTGCGGCTGAGAGACGATATAGTATGGATACTTGTATTTTTCCGCGATTTCCGGCAGATCCTCGCGCGGATCGATAACGATGAAAGGAATATGATTTTCCCTAAATTCGCGGCTTAATTCCATTGTGTATTGGTTGTGATAGCAGATGACAAAGTGGTTTTTTAGTCTTGCGATCTTGTATAGCATTTGTCTTTCCTTTATGATCGCTACGAGCGCGCCTTTTTTTAAAACTTCGAGCATCAAACCCGTAGAAAACGTAAAAACGGCAAAGCCTAGCAAAATAAAAGTGATAGTAAAAATCCGGCCGGCCGGAGAAATAGGTGCGACCTCGGTAAAACCGACGGTCGTAAAAGTCATACCAGCCTGATAAATCGCGTCTATCAGGCTAAAATTATCGATCGTGACATAGCCCATAGCCCCGACCATCATCATCAAAACGACTAAGATGAGCGGTAAGCGAAACGGGCGAAGTTGTTCGTAAAGTTCGGTATTAAGACTAATTTGAGGTTTGGCAGAACTTGACCAGTTGAGGAATTTTAAAATCTTTCTAAACAAAGACAACTCCTCAAATTTGCGGTAATTTTAGCGTGACTGTTTTCTCATTGTTCTTAGCGTAGAAGCAGCTACTTTGATCTTTCTCGTAGTGCCGTCCTCTAGCGTAACGCGGATGGTTCTTAGGTTTGGTAAAAACCTTCTTTTTGTTCTGTTTTTGGCGTGGCTGACGTTGTTGCCTACCATCGGACCTTTGCCTGTTATTGCGCATACTCTTGACATATTTGTTTCCTTAAAAATATACTTTCTATTTATTCCAATATTATCAATATTTTCCAGCAGCTCATCCTTCTCCAGCCTGTTCCAGTTTAAGAAATACTCCATTTCCTTTATTGATTCAAAAGCATAGTCTATAAAGTTTTCCTCTAAAGAGTCTGCCAAAATTCCTTCCTGATTTCCTATAAGTTCATTCCAACTGTCTTTAAGCTCTTTTTCCTGAATAAGTAAATCAAAATAATCTAAAAGCAAATTACTTTCTGCAATATCTTTTATTGCTTCACCATTTAAAGTTATCTTATTTCCAATTTTATGGTTTTTATTTTTTATTTCATCACAAATCAAAGAAGATAGAAGAATTGTTCAATCATACTTACATAAAAAGGTAGTTGCTCGCTCTTATTTAAATTATGCAGATTCAATTCAAAAAAGAACATCAATGAATTTTGAATTAAGAGAAAAAATGGTTACTTTACTTTTAGAAACAAGCATCAATGTTTTAAAAGAAAATCCTGCAGATCTTTTAATAAAACAAAAAGAAAGAAATGATGAAGGGGAAATGCAATCTATTATTGAAAAATTAGTTGATAAACTTCCGACTAAATAGCTGACAAAGATACTTTCACTTCTGCCAAATCTCCCCTATCCCCTCTTTGCTAAAGAGGGGG
>CALIWP010000402.1 GCA_938046705.1 uncultured Campylobacter sp.
GTGCCGCTGATTTTAGCGGGATCAAGCGCGTAGAGCATATATAAAAGCGGCGGCGAGCTAGCGTAAATTTTAGTCGGAGTACCTTGCAGCTGGCCTATGTTTTCGCTATTTTGCGCGATGTAGTCTTTGATCTGCTCAGGCGTCATCGCAAAGCAAAAGCCCAAAAACGCAAAGAAAAACAAGATAATTCTTTTAAACATTTTTCGCCCTTAAAATGATTTTGTAAAGTATAGCTAAAGAAATTTTAAAATAGATTTTATTATATAAATAGAGTCAAATTTTATGCGGACCGACTCATTTTTGGAGCGATCCGCCTTGCAAATTCTAATTAGAATTTATATCTTAAATTCGTGAAAAATACCCTTCCCTCTTCCGGATAGCCTTCTCTGTATTCGTAGTTTTTATCAAACAAATTTGATATGCCAGCTTCCACACTTAGGCTTTCGGTAGGTTTGTAGATAAATTTGACGTTTGTAGTACCAAAGCCGGCTAGCTTTGTCACTTCGTAAGAGTTTGAGTAACGGCTCGAGATCATATACTGCGATGCGTAAATGCTAAATTCAGGCACGATCTTGTAGTCTATGTAAGCAAAAGCCTTGTGTTTAGGTATGTCGTAAACTCTACTATCGGCGCCGCTTTTATATTTTGCGCTGATATAGGTGTAGTTGCCGCCTAGCTCCAAATTTTGCCCTGCAAAATAGGTCGCGCCGAGTTCAAAGCCCTTGTATTCGGCTTTATCTACGTTTATAGCTTGAGCTAGCTTTTTGCCGCTTACGATGATATTGTGCTTGTCGATAGCGTCTTTAACCTTAGAGTAAAATACCGCAGTCTCCAGTCTCAAAGCCTCGCCGAAGCTTCTTTGATAGCCGACCTCGTAGTGATTGGCGACCTCAGGCTTTAGGTATGGATTTGGCTCGTTGCGGCCGAAACGTTTTGAGTAGCGCTCTTTCATACTAGGAAAATAGGTCTTTTTAGCAAAGCTAACGCTAAGCTCGTCATTGCCGTCAAAGCTGTGTTTGATTGCGGCTTGGTAGTTAAAGGTGTGACGTTTGGCGACCTCAAAATCGTAAAGCGTGTTTTTGTTTGATATTATCTTGCCGTACTCTTGGGCTTTGATCGCATCTCTAGTATCGTAGCTCACGCCTAAAATCAGCCGCGTAAAATCGGTAAATTTGTAGGTGTTTTCTAGCGCAAAGCTATAGGTTTTATCCTGATACGTTTGCACAGGCTCGCCGTCGTCATGCTCTTTGTGCTCGTCAAATTTATAGTTAACCGCAAATTTTAGCGTATCTCTATCGCCGATATCGCCGCCTATCTCAGTACCCAGTCCATAGCCTTTATCACGGTAGTGGCTGTTAAATGTAAAAGGTTTGATGCCGTTTAGGTCGTTTACAAATTTGTCGTAAAAGGCTTTGGTGTTTATGTATAGGCTGTTTTCAAACTGCGTATGCGATAGCCAGTAGATACTTTCTTTATCCCATTTCGGCCATTCCCAGAAGCGTTTTGCCATGTTGTATTTAGCGTAACGGCCGGTGTAGTACGGCTGCTCTTTTTCGCCTTTTTGATTGATGTAGGCGATCGCGTATTCGTCGGTCTCGTTTGGCGTGAAGCCGAATTTTATATTAAATTTCTTATCGCGCTGCACGGAATTATCGCGTCTGCCGCCGTCTTCATTGCGGGTAACGCCAGGCTTAAAGTCGTGAGACATCTGCTGGCCCGCATCCTCCATATAGCTGCCGCCGGCTTGTACGTAAAATAGCTCCTGCTTGGTGCCGATACTAAAATCAACGTTATTGCCGTAGGTTTTAGCGTTTTTGCCCGTCTCAAAGCCGTAGCCGACGCTACCCTCAAGCTCTTTCGTCGGTTTTTTGGTAATCAAATTTATCGCGCCGCCCATCGTATTTGGGCCGTAGAGCACGGAGCTAGAGCCTTTTGAGATGTTGATTTGGCTTAGATCAAATGTCGTAAATCGTCCAAAGTCCGCATTGCCGTCATACGGGATATAAACGGGAATACCGTCGATATAAAGCGGCACTCTGCGCGCGTCAAAGCCGCGAACGTAGAAATTTTGCTCTGCGCGCGGACCTTTTTTATCTACGTAAACGCCCGGCGTGCTGTAAGCGACCTCCGAGAGGCGCTTTATCTCGTCTCGTTGCAACTTTTGTTCGTCCAAAACGACGACGTTTGCGTCGCTTTTTTGTACGCCGCCGACTCTTTCTACGACTTCGACTTGTCCTAGCGTAAACACTTCGCCGTGCAGGGCCATCGCAGCACAGCAGGCAATCAGGCCAATCCTTTTCATTAGCAACTCCTTGAAAATGAAATTTTTATTATATATTTTGTAAAATACGTTTTTAACGAGATTAATACTATTAAAATATAAAAAATTAATTTTATTTTACACATAGTTAAATTTGACTTAAAAATCGAGGTTTTTAAAATGAAATTTAAATTTCTACTTTGCATCGACGATACGGACGAGCTAGGCGGAGAG
>CALIWP010000403.1 GCA_938046705.1 uncultured Campylobacter sp.
GCACGCGGTCTTGGTTTTTGATATCAAGCGCGCTGGCAGGCTCGTCCAAAAACAGAATTTCGCTCTTGCTCGCGATTGCCCTGGCAAAGAGCACGAGCTGCTTTTGACCGCCTGAAAGCGAGTTAAAGCGCTTGTTTTTTAGGTGCGAGATTTCAAGGCTCTCAAGCGCATCCAGGCAGATCTGCACATCGCGTTTGCTCGGCTTTGAAAATAGCGGAATATCGCGCACACGCCCCATCGCCACGATGTCTTGCACGCTGTAATCAAACGCCACGCTAAAGCTTTGCGGCAAAAAGCCAAATTTCGCCTGCGTACTAAGATTGCCCTTCTTTGAGGCCTAGAATTCCCATCATGCACGACATCAGCGTGCTTTTGCCCTGACCGTTAAGTCCTAAAATCGCTAAAATTTGACCCCGCTCAATCTCAAAGCTCAAATTTTTAAAAAGAAATTTGCCCTCTTCGTAGAAAAATCCAGCGTCCTTTATAGAGAGCAAGCTACCTTCTGTTCGCATCGGCGCTCCTTTTCAAGAGAATGGCGAATATCGGGCTGCCGATGAGTGCGGAGATGATGCTAAGTGGCACTTCGCTAGAGCTGATCGAGCGCGATACGTCGTCGATAGCGAGCATAAAAACGGCTCCCGCGACGAAGCAAGCGGGCATGGAGCGCAAGTGATCGCTGCCAAATATCATCCTAGCGATGTGCGGCACCACAAGCCCGATCCAGCCGATGTTTCCGCTAACGCTAACCTGCGCGGCGACTAGCAGGGTGCAGACGATGAGGATGACCGAACGCAGCCGCACGATATTTACGCCGAGCACCTTTAGATCGCCGTCTTCGAGACTGAGTAGATTAAATCTCCACCGCATCGCGATGAGCGCCGCGACGCAGGGCGCCGAAACGGCGGCGAGCATGACGAGCTTGTCGTAGTCTGCGCGCACGAAGCTGCCAAGCAGCCAGTAGATGATGTTTGGCAGCACGTCTTCGTTGTCGGCTAGATACTGTACGAGGCTCGTTAGTGCAGCAAACACGCCGTTTATGACGATGCCCGCTAGGATGAGCGAAAAGACGTCGCTGCGCGAGACGAATTTGGCGATAAAATAGAGCATAAAAAGCGCGGCAAGCCCGAAAAAGAAGGCAAAAGCTACGATAAAATAGGAGCCAAAGCCAAGCATGATACAAAGCGCTCCGCCAAATGCCGCCGCGGTGCTGACGCCCACGATGTGCGGGCCTACGAGCGGGTTTTTAAACACCGCCTGAAGCGCGAGGCCGCTAAGCGCCAAGATTCCGCCGCAAAGGCTCGAAAGTAGGGCGCGCGGGATGCGGATATCAAGCACCACGCTTTTTGCCGTCTCATCGGCGGCGGAGCCGATTAAAATTTTACCCGTCTCCTCTAGGCTCACGGGATACTGCCCGATGCCAAGCGAAACCGCAAATAGCAGCACCCAGATCAGCAGCAGAGCGGAAAATTTCATTTATAGCTCGTGCGGTAGAATTTTTGATAAAATTCCTCTACTTTTTTGTTAAATTCCGCTTCGTCCAAGTGCGTTGGACAGAGCTTTATCGCTAGCCACCACTCGCCAAGCGCCATGGCTTCGGCAGTCGGATAGCCCTACGCTTTGGCGTATTCGGGCATCATGTAAATTTTATCCTCTTTAACGGCGCTTAAATTTGCAAGCTGTGGGTTGGATTTAAGCTCGGCGGGCACCTGAGGGTAGCGATCCTGCACGAAGATCATCTGCGGCGCCCACGCTAAAACTTGCTCTGCAAATACCTGTTTGTAGCCCTTGATACTCTGCGCCGCGACGTTTTGCGCGCCTGCACGCATAAACATTATGCCCGTGTATTTGCCGCTGCCGTAAGTCGTGAGATCCGGATTTGCCATGTAAATTTTAGGCCTTTTATCCACGATGAAATCGCTAAATTTAGCTTTTAGCTGCTCTTTCGAGGTTTTGACAAAGCTTATGAGCTCGGCGGCTTCCTTCTCGCGGTTTGCAACCTTGCCAAGAAGCTCGATCCCGTCGTAAAAGCCCTCGGTATAGGCCGCCTCGTCGTCTTTGAAGGTCGGATTTAGCTTGCCCTTATCGGCGGCGTCGCTGCGCTGAAAGCTAACGGCGACGACGGGGATTTTGAGCTCCGTCATTTTGTCGATGTATTCTTGCGGGATGTAGTTCGTGACGATCACGACGTCGGGCTTTAGCTTAAGCACCGCCTCGTAGTTGATGACCTTTAGATCGCCAGGCGTCGGCATATCTTTTAGGCTTGGCGCTAGGCGGATGTAGTTTTTGCCGAGCGACTTTTCCCACGACTCCTGCACGCGGGCAACCTTATCCAGCGCGTTTAGCTCGTTGAGCGCGTTTAGGCTTTGGTGCTGAAGCACGACTATGCGCTTAACCTGATCAGGCAGCGTGACGTCGCGGCCTAGCTGATCGGTTACGAGCCGATCTGCAAAAAGCGAACTCGCGCACAGCGTAAGAGCTAGCGCGAAAGAGTGAAATTTGCTCATGTTTTTTCCTTAAGTTTTTAAATTATATTTATTCATAGGCTTGAAATAAGCATTTTTGGCTTATAAATAAATAGAAGTATATTACAAAAAACGGTGATGAATTTATTATAAATTTGCAGGTTTTGTTTTTGAGGGTAAATTTGAGGGGGCGTTGGTGTGGTTTCTGATAAAATTTAGTAAAACGGCATGCAGGGTGGCTGTAATAAAATTTGGAATTTATAAATTTTAAGGCTGCGCTAGAGCGATATTTTTGATCCTAGCCCAAGCCGCTAGTTCGCAAAGCGGGATCAAGAGCGCTATCGTAAGCAGCGCGTATGGAGATACCAAACTGTTAAGGGACGAAAAATCGATAAACTGAAGCGCTGTGCACATAAAGGCTAAGCCTGAGTAGATGTAGAAAGCACTGTTCTGTGTATCTTTGCCGAGCAGATAGTACGCAACGCCGAGCATAATCCAAAAATAAATAGTAAGAATAGAGTCTATAGTAAGAAATATCGTAAGAGGCGTGCCTTGTATATTTAAAAAATTATTTGCGACTGCTCCGATTATAGAATAAGCATTATCTACAAAAGAGCCTCCGATCTGCGCCGCGGCATACTCTACCGCGCCAAATCCGACTTGACTTACCGAATACAATGCCATAGATAGCCATAAAATCGCTATTAGCGCCACCGTGACTAGTGCATAGGAAATTCTCGTAAAAAGCTTGCTTGCGGAGAGTTTGGAGATTTGTCTAGCGGCAAGAAGCCTAAAGATCATCGACGTTAGAAAGACAAGACAAATAAAAAATACGGCGGTCAAAAATCCAGACAACGAGAGACGGCCGCAAAAATCGCACAAAACCCAAATAGACATGCAGCCGCCGATTAGTAAAATATTAGAAGCTATGCCGTGGAATTTTATCTCGGCCAGGGGTTGCTGATCTATCTTTGCGCCTTTGGATTTTCTTTAAATTTGGTAGTCAGTTTTATTTTCTGATCGGCTATAAAAGGGAGGGCTAAATTTAGCCCTCGATGTAGTTTTTGAGTTTTCTACCGACTTTCGGGTGTTTTAGTTTTTTTATCGCAGAGCTTTCGATCTGGCGAACGCGCTCGCGGGTTACGTTTAGCTCCTTGCCTATCTCTTCTAGCGTGCGGTCGCTCTCGTCATCTAAAAGGCCAAATCTCATCCTGATGACGGCTTTTTCGCGCTCGTTTAACTGGTCTAGGACTTCGTCGATCTGCTCTTTTAGGTCGTTTTTTAGGATATGATCCATCGGGCTTAGAGAGCTTCTGTCCTCGACGAAATCTCCAAATTTACCGTCGTCTTCGTTGCCGATAGGGGCTTCTAGGCTGATAGGCTCTTTTGTGATTTTGATGACCTGTTTTATCTTGTCCGCGCTTAGTCCGACCTCGGCTGCGATTACGTTTATATCCGGCTCTTTGCCTTCTTCTTGTAGGTATTTTCGGTTGATTTTGTTGATACGGTTTATCGTTTCTATCATATGGATAGGTATGCGTATCGTACGAGCTTGATCGGCGATAGCACGGCTAATAGCCTGACGTATCCACCACGTCGCATAGGTAGAAAATTTATACCCTTTTTTATATTCAAATTTATCGACCGCTTTCATTAGCCCGATATTACCCTCTTGAATCAGGTCTAAAAACGGTAAACCGCGGTTCGTGTAGCGCTTGGCGATGCTCACAACTAGGCGTAAATTTGATTTTGCCATCCTGGCTTTTGCTTCGTCGGATATCTTTTTGCCGCGTTTGATCTGCTCTAAAATTTCCTTTAAAAGTATCGGATCGAGGTTGAATCCGCTCTTGCTCGCTTCCTTGGTCGCAAATAGTTTTTTGATCTCCACGTAGGTTGATACCATCGTAGCCTCGGGTACTCGCGCGATTATATCTTCTTTGCTGAGCTTGATGATATCTTTTAGGATCGACTTGTGATTTTTCTTTAGCTCGTCGCTAAACATAGGTAGCTTATACTCGAGTCTTTTTAGCTCTCTGTCAAATTCATCATCGCTATTTAGCGCCGTTTCCATCGACTTTACGATCTCGGTTATGAGCTTGCTGGTAGGCCCTAGATCCATTAGCTTGTCTTTTAAAATTTTCTTTTTAAACGCAAGCGTTATCTTTGCTAAAAACTCATCCTCAGTCTCTACTTCGTTTTGTTTATTTGCAGTTTTTAGCCACTCTTTTTTGGCCTTTTCGAGTGCTTTAAAACTCTCGATCACTTTTTCGGCTCGTTTGTCGTCTTTTTTATTGTGTTTTTTTGGCTTGGCTTCTTTCTCTTCGCCTTCCTCGACATCATCCTCGACTTCTTCGTTTTCTTCCTCTTCTTCGACCTCTTCGCTACCTTCCTCACCTTCGTCGTCAAAGCTTCTAAAAAGCTCTTTTACGCGGCGTTCGCGGTTTATAAGCGGCTCTTTGTAGTCAAGAATAAAATCGATAAGGTATGGTACCGAGCAAAATGCGTCAATGATGATATCTTCGCCAAGCTCGATTTTTTTGCTGATTTCTACTTCTTCTTCTTTGGTTAGTAGCGCGATTTGACCCATTTCGCGTAGGTACATACGCACGGGACTATCCGAGCGCGACCACTCGAGCAGATCGGTTTCGCTGGCTAGGTCAAATTCTTCCTCTAGATTGTCGTCGGCTAGTTTTGCTAGCTCCTCGCGGCGCTTTTTAGCATCTTCAATGTTGCGCATTTTTGCGATTTCAGCTGAGGTGATGAGCTGGACTTTATTTTCTTTCGCCAGCGCCTCTATCTTTTTTGCTATCGCTGTGGTCGGCGCTTTGTCTAGAAATTTAACTAGTTTTTCGTAAGTGATATAGCCTTTGGCATTTTCTTTGAAAAGCTCTTCTATGAGCGACAATGCCTCTTTTTTTGCGGTACTCATTCGGGATTCCTTCTTTTTGTAGAAAACGAGGATTATACCCAAACTTCTTTAAATATTAATAAAAATACGATTATTCGGGCATTTTTACATAGGCTAAATTTGCTGAAAATTTTATTAAATTTAATTTGGAACGAAAGTTGCTGATATTGTCAGAAAAATGCGATAAATCGCGTCGAATTTGTAAAAATAAAACAATGAGGCGAAGTATCGTGAAGTGGATTTGAATGTCGTGAAGCCAAATTTTGCGTAGGCTAGGCGGAGTGGCCTGCCGAGCTAAATTTTAGCAAACCCATTCAAAGACGCTCACGAGACAAGCCGCCAAAATAAGGAAAAGTAAATGAACAACGGCTACTACCAAGCAACCGGCGCCATGGTGACGCAGTTTAACCGCCTAGACGTCATCGCAAACAACCTAGCGAACATAAACACGATCGGTTTTAAACGCGACGACGTCGTAGTGGGGGATTTTGAGAGGATTTTTAAGGAGTATCGCGACGAGTTACCGATAGAAAATCACACGAAAGACGCGGCCAAATTTCTAAACAGAACTATCGATAGAGTGCCGCAAATCTCTGAGCAATACGTCGATTTTAGCCAGGGCGGGCTTAAATTTTCAAACAACGACCTTGACTTTGCGATGAAGCGCGAGGATCTGTTTTTCCTAGTCGAGGTAAAGCCGGGCGATGTGCGCCTAACCAAAAACGGCTCGTTTAATCTCGACGAGGACGGATTTTTGGTAACAAAAGAGGGCTATAAGGTGCTGCCGAGCGATTATTTTACGAATAATTTTCAAGGCATCCAAATCCCGCAGGGAGAGCGCTTCTCCGCTGATAAAAACGGCAATCTCTACTCAAACGAGGAGCCGTTAGCTAGACTTTATATCGCGCAGCCAAAAGAGATACGAAATCTAACCAAAGAGGGCGATAATCTCTATGTTTTGCCGAATTTAAAGGAGCTTGAAGACGTGGGCGGCGAGATAGACGCGGTTGCGTGGAAATACACTCAAATCTCCAACGTAAACGCTGTGACCGAGATGGTAGGACTCATCGAGACGCAGCGCTTTGTCGAGATGTATCAAAAGGTGATGACGTCGCATATGGATGATCTAAATCAGGAAGCCATAAGTAAGCTTGCTAACACGAAAGTCTAAATTTAGCGTTATCTCTTTGACGTATTTGCGAGAGATTTAATTTTTACTCGCGGCGACAGGCTACGTGCCTAGTCTTGCTCGTAAAAATTTGCACAGCTCGCAAATCCGCTCAAAGATATTTCCGCTAAGGTTTTTAAATTTTAATAAACACAAATCGCTATGCATTAAAACCCCGCCGTTAATATAAATTCAAAATACTTCCGCCAAAATATTTTCAGTTTTTCCCAAATTTGCAAATTTGGAACGCCTTTTGCTAAATAGTCAAGAAATGCGAGAAATCGCGCCGAATTTGTAAATTTTAGCTGCTCGCTAGGCATAAAAACAGTCGGCGACGGTTTTATGCAAAAGCGTAAAATTTAAGACTACAAATTTGGAATATATTTTGCAATGGTAAAAAGCGATGAGCCGTTTATTAGATACATAAAGATAAGCGGCAGTAGCTTGAGATGGAGACTAGGCGGTTTTTTGCGAGGCGAGGGCGCGTATATATGATACGTAACCGAAGCTGAGGAAAAAACCAACGAAGTATACGCTCAAGATACAACGCGCTAAGAAAGGAAAACACGAAAATGATGAGGTCTATTTATTCTGCCGCCACCGGCATGATCGCCCAACAAACCCAGATCGACGTTACGTCGCACAACATCGCAAACGTAAACACTATCGGCTACAAGAAAAACCGCGCCGAATTTGCCGATCTGATGTATCAGGTCATGGAGTATGCTGGCACGGCAACCAGCGCCACGACGAAAAGCCCGACGGGTATCGAGGTGGGTCTGGGCGCGCGTCCGACGGCGATAACGAAGATATTTTCGCAAGGCTATTTTAAAGAAACGAGTAACAACCTAGATATGGTTATCGCTGGTAACGGCTTTTTCCAGGTGCAGCTTCCCGACGGTACGACGGCGTATACTAGAAACGGCGCCTTTAAGCTAGATAGCGAGGGCACGATCGTAAACTCCGACGGATACGTGCTCCAGCCGCAGATGACCATCCCTGCTGATGCCACGCAGGTTTCAGTCGGCACCGACGGCACCGTCTCAGTACTTCAGCCTGGCAACACCGAGATGACGCAGGTAGGCCGTATCGAGCTAGCAAATTTTATCAACCCGGCAGGCCTACACTCTATGGGCGATAACCTATATCTGCCGACTGGCTCTAGCGGCGAGGTCGTAGTCGGTACGGCGGGTCTTGACGGTCTGGGTACGATCAGACAGGGGTTTGTCGAGATGAGTAACGTTCAGCTGGTTGAGGAGATGACCGATCTCATCACGGGTCAGCGTGCGTACGAAGCCAACTCAAAGGCGATCACGACGAGCGACGATATGCTCTCTATAGTAAATAGCCTAAAGAGATAGCCTAAAATAGGCTAAATTTGAGCCGCCTAGTCCGAGATTTGCTTTGCAAATTTTACGGAACTGGCGGCTTTTTTGTTAAATTTGAGTTAAATTTAGGCGCTTTTTGTTGCATTTTGGCTTACCAGCCTTGCTCGTTTAGTATTTTGTACGTGTCGCAACCGCTTTGATCCCCTAAGTCGCAAGCTTTACCAAAGTATTCTTTTGCTATCTTATTATCTTGCCTTATACCATGCCCACTAGAATGTAGATTTCCAAGGTCAATACAACTAATACTATCTTTCATGTCACATGCTTTAGTATATAGTTCTATGGCTTTTTTATAGTTTTGTCTTACGCCTTTCCCCTCTTTATATAAATCGCCAAGAGCTCCGCAGCTTAAGTTGTATCCTAAATTGCAGGCTTTAGAGTATAATAGTCTTGTGTTACACCCCTTCCGTTGGCATATAAAACACCAAGATAGCCACAGCCGGTAACAATTCCAGTATCGCATCTGTTTTTCAATGCTTGTATATCCTCGCCCGCTCCAAACAAAACCGCCGCGCATGTTACCGCTATGACTACTTTTTTCATAAATTTACTCCTATAAAAAGATTAGAGCTATTTTATAAAATTTAGGATTAAAAGGCGGGTAATTTTATATTAAGCGCTAAATTTGATCGGGTTAAATTTACCTACAGCGTGTTGGCTCAAATTTGCTCAAATCGCCGCCTTTATCCAAATTTTTTAAAATTTTAGCTATCATCGCGCTTTTATTAAGGAAAATTTTTGCATTTTAGTTACGTTTTTAAGCTTAGCATTCCCATTTTTATGGGCTATTTTCCCCTCGGCGTCGCCTTTGGGATACTGGCTAAAAGCATGGGCGTTAGCGCATTTATCGCCATCGCTCTTAGCACGCTAGCATACGGCGGCGCGGCGCAGTTTATGATGCTCTCGCTTTTTAGCGCTGGCACGAGCTATGTTGAGGTTTTTATCGTGAGCTATCTTGTAAATTTGCGCCATACTTTTTATGGAATTTCACTTTTAAAAGAGTATAGTGGGGTCAAATTTAGGCTTTTAAACATCGCTTTGCTAACAGATGAGACCTTTGCGATATTTAAAAATTTAAAGCTAAAAGAGGCGAGTGATCGAAGCTTTGTCTTTACCTGGCTAAATATCCTTTCTTGGTCTTACTGGGCGGCTGGGACTCTGCTTGGAGCGATACTTGGCGATTTTATAAAGGCCGATACAAAAGGGCTTGAGTTTAGCTTAACGGCACTTTTTATAGTTATTGTGATTGAAATGTTTAAAAATGATAAAAACTACCGCGTGCTCTTTGCGGCGGTCTTTTTTGGCGTGCTTGGAGTGAGCCTATTTCTAGCTAAATTTGTGCTTGTTGGCTCAATGGCACTTTGTTTTGTATTTTTGCTTTTGTTTAAGGATAAAATTTGATAAGTGTAAGCTCAAGCGAGATGGTGCTTTTTGTGGCGGTGCTTTTAAGTGCTCTAGCTGCTTTTATAACGAGAGCGACGCCGTTTTATGCTCTTAAAAACCATAAGTCAAACCCTTATTTAGACGCCATTGAGAAGCATATGGGTATGATGATAATGGTCGTTTTGGTCTGCTATGGCTTAAAAGATACAAAATTTAGCGAGTATCCATACGGCTTAAGCGAGATAGTGGCGGTTTTTACGGCTGTTTTGGTGCATTTGAAATTCAAAAACGCCCTTCTTAGCATAGTTATTTCAACCGGAATTTATATGTTTTTGATAAGAATTTTTTAAATAAACATAAAATTTAGAAGTTAATAATTTTTTTAAATAAATGGCATTATAATGACTTTGCAAATTTTAATGCAAAGGAGCTAAAATGCGTTTAATCTTTAAGGCGGTGTTACTCATGATTTTAGGTGCTACTTTAGCAGTTGCTAAGCCAACCATCTACATTCTAGCCACTGGTGGAACGATAGCAGGAAGCGGCTCAGGTTCGCTTGATTCTAGCTATACTTCTGGAACTGTTACGGTCGATAAACTAATCGCAGCCGTGCCAGATATCAACAAGATCGCTACCATAAAAGGCGAGCAAATTTCAAATATCGGCTCACAAGATATGAACAACGAAGTTTGGCTTAAGCTTGCTAATAGAATAAACGAACTTCTAAACAGCGGCAAAGCCGATGGTATCGTCGTTACTCACGGAACGGATACTATGGAGGAAACGGCGTACTTTCTAAATTTGGTCGTTAAAAGCGA
>CALIWP010000404.1 GCA_938046705.1 uncultured Campylobacter sp.
TTGAAGAGCTGTTTGTGCTATATCAAAAGGACGAAGCGGCGGCAAACGAAGCCGTAAAGCGATTACACCTATCTCATGCGGCGTACGACGGTGGGGTTTTTGAGCTTATTATCGGCGGCGTAACGGATAACGTAGTGGGTTTTATGCGCGTGGAAAATGAACCCGATCTGCCGCAGATGAGTCCGAGCGAGTTTATAATGCTAGAACGGCTCTCTCCAAACTCAAAATGGTACCTTTTTAAGACGACTTAGACCGATGGAGGCAACCCTAGCCGGTTTTCACTTTTTGCTTGCCTTAACGCTGCAAATTTAGCGCCATGCGCTTTTGGTTAGAGGTTGTAAGAGATCAAATTTTTGCTAAGTCGGCGTTAAATTAGCGTATCCGCCAAAAACCGATATTTTTACGATTTTACTAATTTTTCGGCAGTTAAAGTTGTGTTTTTGGCTCAAAATGTTTGCGAATTTGACTCAAACGCGGCCAAAATTTTAGCTTCAAAAACGGCTCGTTTGGATATAAATTATTAAGGAAAAATATGGACTACATCAAGCTTCTAAAAGATAACGGCCTGCTGCGCGTCATAGACGAGCCTGCGGATATCGATCTGGAGATCGCGCACGCGAGCTACATCGAGGTCAAGCGCGAAAACTCGCAGGCGCTGCTTTTTACAAAACCTATCTGCAAAAAAACGGGGCGCAAATTTGCCCCCGTACTAACAAATATCTACGGCTCAAAGCGCGCTTTAGAGCTTATCTTCGGACGAGATCCCGATGAGATCGCAAGCGAGATAGAAAAGCTTTTAAAACCCAAAAAGCCTAAGAGCTTTGGCGAAAAGCTAAATTTTGCCGCGTATTTGTTTGAGATGAGAAAAATTTTCACGAAAAGATTAAAAGGTGAGGGCGAGTGTCAGCAGGTCAAATTTATGGGCGATAAGGTCGATCTGTTCTCGCTTCCCGCGCTAAAAACATGGCCGCTTGACGGCGGCGCTTTTATCACGATGGGGCAGGTTTATACGCAAAGCCCCGATGGCGAGCTGCAAAACGTCGGCATGTACCGATTGCAAATTTATGGTAAAAATCGCCTCGGCATGCACTGGCAGATCCACAAAGACGGAGCAAATTTCTTTAACGAATACAAGCGCGCGGGCAAAAAAATGCCAGTTTCGGTAGCTATCGGCGGAGACCCGCTCTATATCTGGTGCGGCCAGGCGCCGCTGCCAAAGGGCGTGTTTGAGCTGCTGCTTTACGGCTTCATCCGCAAAGAGCCGGCCAAACTCGTAAAGTCGCTAACGAATGAAATTTACGTCCCGCACGACGCGGACTACGTGATCGAGGGTTTCGTGGATACGGATAAATTTGAGCTTGAAGGGCCGTTTGGCGATCATACGGGCTTTTATACGCCGGTGGAGCCGTTTCCGGTGATGGAGGTTACGGCGATCACGAGCAAGCGTGAGCCCGTATTTCACGCGACCGTGGTCGGCAAGCCGCCGCTTGAGGATAAGTACATGGGCTGGGCGACTGAGCGCATTTTCTTGCCGCTTTTGCGTACGACGGTGCCCGAGCTTCTAGACTACAACATGCCTGAAAACGGCGTCTTTCACAACTTGATTTTAGCTAAAATCAACGCCCTTTATCCGGCGCACGCGAAGCAGGCGATGCATGCGTTTTGGGGCGTAGGGCAGATGAGCTTCGTCAAACACGCGGTTTTTGTGGGCGATGATGCGCCAAATTTGAGCGATTATGACGCGCTTACGGAGCATATTTTAAACCGTTTCGGCGATAAAAGCCTGCTAATTAGCGAGGGCGTGTGCGATCAGCTAGATCACGCGAGCCCGAACTCGTGCTTTGGCGGTAAGCTTGGAATCGACGCGACGCAGGACTTTTCTACGCCTACGCCCGTGCTTTTGGATGACGCCGCGCTGCTGGCTAAATTTAAAGAAATAGAGCCAAATTTAACGCAGCTAGTGCAGTTTAAAACAAATACCAAAACTCCGATTTGCGTCGTCAAATTTGACAAAAACCGCCTCGTAAAAGAGGTTTTTGATGAGCTTTTGAAATTTAAAGAGCACTTTAAACTACTCGTTTTCGTCGGCCCCGAAAACCGCCTGGAAAACCCGTATATGTTGCTTTGGCGCGTGACGAATAACATCGACGCTCTGCGCGATATTTACGTGCGTGAGGGCGCGGTCTGCATCGACGCCACCGCAAAAGGCGAGGCCGAGGGCTATACGCGCGGCTGGCCGCTACAAACCGACTGCGACCGCGAAGTCGCGGCTGATCTCGTTAAGCGCGGCATAGTAAAAGAGGAGCCCGAGCTTTTTAGCAAATTTGAGATTTTCGGATAAATTTTTAAACTCGGTAAATTTAAAAGCGGCTAAATTTGCCGAGCCGCTTAAATAAATTCGTTTTTCAAGCGCCTTTTTAGCCCGAATTTTATAAAATCGCAAAATGGATAAAGAACGCCTAATAATCGATAAATTTAGCAACTCCTTCATCGGCGACGACGGCGCTGTAGTGGCGCATGAGCGCGGAGAGTGGGTGTATAGCAAGGATCTTTTTTGCGAGGGGACGCACTTCCTAGCAGGCTGGCTTAGTATGGAGGAGATCGCGCGCAAGGCGATGCTCGTAAATCTCTCCGACGCCGTCGCGATGAACGCCGAGCCTAAATTTGCGCTTTTGGGACTTGGGCTACCCAAAAACACTAGCGCGGCGCAGATCTCGGCGCTACGCAAAGGATTTGCGGACGTTTGCGACGAATACGGCGTGACTATCATCGGCGGCGATACGATCGGCAGCGATAAAATTTTACTTAGCGTTACCGTTATCTCGCGGCTTTGCGGTAAGGCGGTTTTGCGAAGCGGAGCAAAAAAGGGCGATCTGGTCGCTTTTACGGGCGAGCTTGGAGGCAG
>CALIWP010000405.1 GCA_938046705.1 uncultured Campylobacter sp.
TTTGTCCTTGCCTTGCACGAAAAAGACGCGGCCGCGATGAGCGAGAGTTTGAGTAATTTTTGCGTAAAAGTTGCTAGAACCGCCGCGCCGCAATTTGAAAAGAGGATTAGCTTTTTTGCGCACGGACTTTACGCTTTGGCGCATCACCTTTTGCCTTTTGAGATTTTTGAGCGTATTAGCTTGCCGAAAACTAAAAATTTCAGCGAAATTTACGCAAAAAGGCTTTTAGGCGGCGAACTGGCGCAGCCAAAATTATATTTCAGCTTTCCGCCCGAATTTGACGTTTTTAATCAAATTTTAAACGCTTTGCCGGCTAAAACCGTTCTTCATCAGCCTTTTGGCGGGCCTTCGCCGAGCGATCAAATACGATTCCTCGATCACGACGCGATGGTCGAAAATTTAGCGGATGAAATTTTAAAAGCTAGGACATTAAACCAAAATTTATAAATTTTTGGGTATTATCCGTCTCTTACAACCAACAAAGCTCCCCAAGTCTTTTGAAATCCAAAAGCGCTTTTTGGTCTTACCAAATTTAGAAAGGTAGAGTATGTCAAAATACGCTATATTTAAGCACGGCGGCAAGCAGTATCGCGTCAGCGAAGGCGAGTATCTTAAGCTTGACCATTTCAGTGCTGAAGCAAAATCATCAGTCGAGATTACGGACGTTTTGTGCGTAAACGACGGTGAAGTAAAGGTAGGCGCGCCGTTCGTAAAGGGTGCGAAAGTCGTTCTTGAAGTCGTAAACGAGGGCAAGGATAAAAAAGTCGTTATTTACAAAAAACGCAGACGCAAAGACTCAAAACTAAAACGCGGTTTTAGAAGACAGTTTACACGCGTAAAAGTCGTAAGTATCGCAGCTTAAGGAGATAAGAAATGGCACACAAAAAAGGTCAAGGCTCAACCCAGAATAACCGAGATAGTATCGGACGACGCTTAGGCGTTAAAAAATTCGGCGGCGAATTCGTTCGCGCGGGCAACATCATCATCCGCCAGCGCGGTACCGCTACTCACGCGGGCAGCAACGTCGGTCTAGGCAAAGATCACACGATTTTTGCGCTAATCGACGGTTTCGTTAAATTCGAAAGACTAGATAAAAATAGAAAAAAAGTTTCTGTTTATCCTGCTGCGTAATCCTTGGGGCGAAAGCCCCTTTTTTAAAGTAACTCAATTTTCATGAAATCTAAAAGTTTTTCTCGCTCAAAACGGCTTCGCTATCCCAACTCTCTTAGAAAAGATTTAAAATTTATCAAAAAATCTCGTATTAGAAACGATCGTCGTTCTATTCGTCAAATCCTAAAATTCGATCCAAACCTCGAAAATTTACCGCAAACGATCCGCATAAATAACGGTGCATGGCAAATCGTTTAAACTTTGCAGCACAAATCGAATTTTAATTAATAAACCGATATAATCCGAAAATTTCGCAAAATAACAAACTAAAAATAATAGAATAAAATTTAAAAACTAAGGTAAAAAATGTTTATAGATAGCGTAAATTTAACCCTAAGCTCTGGTCACGGCGGGGCCGGCTCTGTGAGCTTTCGCCGCGAAAAACACGTGATTTTAGGCGGACCGGACGGCGGCGACGGTGGCGACGGCGGGGATGTATATTTCGTCGCCGATAATAACACCCACACTCTAGCGGCATATAAGGGCAAAAAAGCCATGCGCGCGCAAAACGGCGAGGCGGGCACGGGGCGCAGGATGCACGGCAAAAGAGGCAAGCACCTAGAGCTCATCGTGCCTCCAGGTACCGCGGTGCTGGACGCCGAGACGGGAGAGTTGCTCTGCGATTTAACTAGCGAGGGGCAGCGCGAGCTATTTTTAAAAGGCGGCAAGGGCGGGCTTGGCAACGTGCATTTTAAAAGCTCGATCAATCAAGCCCCCGAATACGCGCAAAAAGGCCTAGAGGGCGAAACGCGCGAGGTGCGACTGGAGCTTAAGCTCATCGCCGACGTGGGACTCGTGGGTTTTCCAAACGTCGGTAAAAGCACGCTTATCTCGACCGTCTCAAATGCCAAGCCTCAGATCGCAAACTACGAGTTTACCACGCTCACGCCAAAGCTCGGCCTCGTCGAGGTTGACGAATACAGCGGCTTTGTAATGGCCGATATCCCTGGCATCATCGACGGCGCAAGCGAGGGGCGCGGGCTTGGCGTGCAGTTTTTAAAACACGTCGAGCGCACGAAAATTTTGCTTTTTATGCTCGATCTTGCGAACTACCGCAGCCTTGAGGAGCAGTTTGACGCGCTGCGAGCCGAGACGGCGAAATTTTCAGAGGGGCTTGCAAAAAGAGATTACGCTATCGCCCTAACTCGCGCGGACGCGGCCGAAAATTTGCAGGAAAAATTTGACGCGTTTTTGTCGCATTTGGGGCTTGCGGGCACGTCTGGCGAGATGAAATTTAAACAAAATATTTATGAATTTGACGCCGCTAAGCCGTTTTTCGTAATGCCGATTTCCTCGGCGACGAGACAAAATATAAACGAGCTAAAATTTAACCTGCTTGAGCTGCTTAAAAAGGAGCTGTAGATTGCGCCAAAGCCGCGCCGCAGATGGCTTTTGCGAACGCAGGCCTTAAGCACGCCCGCATATGCGGGTAAATTTTATATTTATCGCTCGCAAACGTCACAAAAGATAAAATTTAAGGATACGAAATGAATAAAATTTTTATTCTAGCATTTTTATGCTTCGGCGCATACGGTTGCGATCCCGCCGATCCGGTGCCGAATTTTATGGACTTTAACGATAAAGATCGCGACGGCGCGCTGAGCTTGCAGGAGTGGACGACGAGCGAGGTGCCGTCTTGAGAGCAGAGCTAAATCTGCGCTCAGTCTCGGAATTTAAGAGGCTCGATGCTAATCGTGACGGTAAGATTAGCCTTGATGAGCTGGGAGCGAAACCGT
>CALIWP010000406.1 GCA_938046705.1 uncultured Campylobacter sp.
CAAAAGAGATAATAATATCCTTACGATCTTAAAAGTCGAAACATTGCTAAAACGCGATTTCTAGGATCAAATTTGATAAAGCTTTGCGTATTTGATTTTGATTCGACGCTGATGGACGGCGAGACGATAGATTTTCTAGCTGCGGCAAAGGGTGTGGGCGATGAGGTCAGTGAAATAACTGCAAAAGCGATGGCGGGCGAGCTTGATTTTTTTGAGAGTTTGACGCGCCGAGTGTCACTTTTAAAGGGGCTTGAGCTTGCTAAAGTAGATCAAATTTGCTCAAATTTACCGTTAATGCCAGGAGCCGCCGAGCTAATAGCGCATCTAAAAAGCAAAGGCGTCAAGGTCGTAGTTTTTAGCGGCGGATTTCACTCTGGTACCGATAGAGCGCAAGAGAAGCTAAAATTTGACGCTAGCTTTGCAAATATCCTGCATCACAAAGACGGCGTCCTAACCGGACTCGTGGGCGGCGAGATGATGTTTGGCTTTTCAAAGGGCGCGATGCTTGCAAATTTGCAAAAAATGCTCGGTATCTCAAAAGAGCAGACGATGAGCGTGGGTGACGGCGCCAACGATCTATCTATGTTTGAGCATTCAAATTTAAAAATCGCGTTTTGCGCGAAGCAAATTTTGAGGCAAGCGGCAACTTGTTGCGTGGATAAAAAAGATTTGCGCGAGATCATAAATTTGATATAAAAAGGCGAGAAAAATGTTTAATAACGATATAAATTTTTCATTGTGGTGTGACTTTATCGAGCGCGACTTTTTGCAAGACGAGTTTGAAAATTTACTTAAAATAGGCGCTATTAACGGCGTGACCTCAAATCCATCTATCTTTAAAGCCGCGTTTTTATCGGACTCCTATAAAGACGTCATCGGCCAAATGGGCAAAAAATATCCAAAGGCGCTTTACGAGGCGCTCGCGGTGCAAGATATCAAGATAGCCGCGACCAAGCTTTTGAGGCATTACGCAAACGGCGACGACGGGTTTGTTAGTATCGAGGTCGATCCTAGCTTTTGCGATAATGCTGCAGCTACGGTGGATGAGGGCGCTAGACTGCACGCGGAGATCGGCATGCCAAACGTCATGATCAAAATTCCCGCGACAAAAGCGGGCTTTGAGGCGATGAGCGCATTAACCGCGCGCGGTATCGCAGTAAATGCGACTCTGATTTTCTCGCCGGAGCAAGCCGTAGCATGTTTGGACGCTTTTGAAGAGGGCGTGAAGGCTTATGAGAAGAAATTTCCGCTAACGCCGCTACCAAAAAGCGTGATTAGTATTTTTGTTAGCAGATTTGATCGCTTGCTAGATGAAAAAATGCGCGAAAACTCGCTGCCGACCGGCCAAATCGGCATCATGAACGCGACTAAAATTTATAAAATCATAGAAAATAAAAACTTGCCGACGACGAGGGCATTGTTTGCTAGCACGGGCGTAAAGGGCGATGAGCTGACAAGGGATTATTACGTAAAAGAGCTAATGTATCAAAATGCGGTAAATACGGCTCCGCTTGATACTATCAAAGCCTTTATCGCTAGCAAAAACGAACCTAAAACAGCTGTTAGCGACGACAGCATAGAGAAATTTTTCGGCGTGGTAAAAAGAGCCGATATAGACATGGAGAAGGTTTACAAAGACTTGCTAAACGACGGCTTAAAGCAGTTTGTGACAGCATTTGAAGACATAATGAAAGCGCTTAAATGAAGCCTTTGAGATTTACCTCGTCGCAGCAAGAAGATGCAATGGACTACGAGCCTATCGGTTCTAGTATTAAATTTGACACTCAAGACGACGAACTTGAGCGCATCATAAACCTAAGAGCGAATGCGGTAAAAAACGATATACAAAAAATAAGAGATAAAAATAAAGAAGATTCGCAAGAAGAGCAAGTCATAGAGCTAAAGCCTGAAAAAGACGAGCACAAAATAGGCGGAATCGCAGATAAAAATTTGACCGAGCATGAGCCGGTGTTTAAATTTGGACAAAATTTTGATTTTGGGAACTTGCCTGCGCTCAAACCCATAGACGACGAGCCCGTAAAAATCAAAGAAGCGGTGGAAACCGTCAAATTTGACGGTTTTATCGAGCCCGGTGACTTGGAAGCAAAAAAACACGAGCTAAGCGAAAATCTCCAAGCTATCAACGAAGCACTGAGCGAAATAGACGCACTGGACGAGATGCCGCCAAAAAAAGATGAGTTTGACGAGACTGCGAAAGCTACGGCGCAAGAACAGTCGATTTGCGATGAAACACCGGATATAAAATTTGGCGGAAATAACGTAAGTTTGGATGATTTGGGTATTAAATTTACGCAAGAAGAGGTCGGCATGCAACAGCACCCTAGCGAAAAGGATCAAATTTTAGACTTTTTTCAAAACGAATTTAGCATAGTTCAAGATGAAGAAAATAAAGATATAGAGGATAAAATCGGCATAATCAATAACGATGACACCAGCGACAAAAACGAGATAAACGCAATCCCTGTGCAGCCGAATTTAAACGTTGGTTTTGGAGATGATCGGCAAAATAAAGAGCAAAAAAATATCGACGAATCCATAAATTTGCGCGAATCGCAAGCGCAAAATTTAGAGCCGAATTTCGCACAAATGCAAACTGCCGCAAATAAAGTTGCGGCACAAGCGCAAACTATAAATGATAAGCAAGAAAACCAAACAAATACGTTAAAAAAACCTGAAGCGCGACCGGTTAAATACAAGGATAGGGTGGCGCTTTTAGCCGAGCTTGGCATCGGTATGGAAGATGAAACTTTCGGGGCGCCGGTTAGAACCACGGTGCCGCAGAGCGACGAAGAGAACGAAAAAAAAGCCGAAATGAAGGTTATACTGGATGGGTATCTAACAAAACTTATCGAGCTTGGCGGTAGCGACTTGCACGTAAAATCAGGTAAAGTGGTTCGCGGTAGATTTAACGGCGAGATATTTACGATGGGCGATAAAATTTTAGATTACGACAACTCGATACTACTTGCAAAGGAGATCTTAGGGGCGAATTATTATAATCTTATGAAAAAAAAGAGTGTGGATTTTACATATAAATTAAACGACGACTACCGTTTCCGTTCAAATGTCTTTTTGCAGATGGACGGCGTATCTTTCGTATTTAGAACGATCCCGACGAAAATTCCTACGATGTCGGAGTTGCTATTACCGCCGGTTATTGAAAAGCTTTGCAATAAAGTAAATAGGGGCATCGTCCTAGTAACGGGGCCGACCGGTAGCGGTAAAACGACGACGCTAGCTAGTATGATAAATCACCTAAACCACACGAAAAACTACCATATCGTCACTATCGAAGATCCGATCGAGTTTATCTACAACGACGACAAAAGCGTAATAAATCAGCGCGGTATCGGTCAAGACGTCGATAGTTTTGCCGACGCGCTAAGAGCCTCTTTGCGCGAAGACCCGGATGTTATATTCGTAGGCGAGATGAGGGACCTAGAGACTGTTAGAACCGCGATAAATGCAGCAGAAACCGGCCACTTGGTGCTTGCGACGCTTCACACACTTGATGCTAAAGAAACTATCGGCCGTGTCATAAATATGTTTCCTAAAGAGGAGCAAAATAGAATCAGGATGACCTTTGCCTCGGTTGCGGAGGCCATCATATCTCAGCGCCTTGTCGTGACTACGACCGGCAAACGCCGCGTCGCTTGCGAAATAATGGTAAAAAATATAAGAATAAGAGATATGATCTTAGAAGATAGAGATAGCGAAATTTACGATGCGATAGAACAAAGTAAAAATACCTACGGAATGCAGACCTTTGAGCAGCATTTGCTTGACATGTATACTTCGGGAATTATAACAAAAGAAGAAGCGCTAAAAAGCGCCAGTAGAAGGGAAAACCTCGATATCAAAATCAAATCCGCCGACCTTGCCAAAAAACGAGCGATGGTCGCCTCTATCGAGGAAGACGCTGCGCTTTTAAGAGAATTTCAAAGCGACGTTATCGCGCTCAAAGATATCAAGTAAGGTGAAATTTATATAAATT
>CALIWP010000407.1 GCA_938046705.1 uncultured Campylobacter sp.
CGCTTTTTTAGATCAAACGCTCTATAAAGAAAAGCTCTGGACGCATCAGCCGCTAAATGATTTTTGGCGCATAGGCAAGCAAACTATGACCAAGCTTGAGCGATACGGGATATTTTGTATGAAGGATATGGCAAACGCGCCATTTAGTCTGCTTGAGAGGGTATTTGGCATCGACGCCTATATCGCGCTAGATCACGCAAACGGTATCGAGCCCACCACCATAGCTGATATCAAGGCCTATAAGCCATCAACCAAATCATACTTTAGCTCTGAAATTTTACCCAGAGACTACGAGAGACTGGAGGCTCTAATCGTGCTAAAAGAGATGACCGATAGGCTAGCCCTAAAGATGATAAACGAGGAAGTGCGAGCTAGCGGGCTCACGATAAATATCAAATTCGCGGGCAAAAACGAGCCCGCGCAAAGAGCCACGGTGAGGTTTAAAGCGCCTAGCAATATCGCTAGCGTGCTCATGGACGCAGCGCAGGAGCTATATCTAAAAAAGATAAAAAACGCAGGCCTCATCAGGCAAATCGGCATATCTGCAAACGACGTCGTAAAGGAAAGCAAAACCGAAAGAAGCCTCTTTGAAGACGAAAACGCAAAAGAAAAAACGGTGCTAAAAACCCTAAACAAGATAAAAGAAAAATACGGCAAAAACTCCATCCTAAGGGCCATTGACCTACTACCAGAAGCCACCGGACGAGATAGAAACAAAAAGATAGGAGGGCACAAAAGCGGTGAATAAAGATAGAGCCAAAATCTTTAGCTCGTTTAATCCCCTCTCGACCCTAGAAAAAGCCCTAAAAGCGCAGGAGCGAGAAAAGAGCGAAAAGCTAGATCTTGACGAGTCTAAGATAGAAGAAATCCTAAATAAAATAAGCAAACTAAAACCCGCCGACAAAGTAAAAATCATTTATCACGACGGGCATGGATACATGAGCATAGAGGGGTTAGTCTCAAACGTAAATTTGATGGATAAAAGCCTAATGGTAGTAAAAACGAGGGTTAAATTTGACGATATTTACGCGGTTGAGGTTGTTTTGTGACGGCGGCTTTTATGGCGAGCTAGATGATACGTACGGTACGCAAAACGCTTAAATTTGCTAGCTTTAAAGGCGTTTAAATTTTACTTTTCCCGCACTTTTCTTGATGGCTAAAAATGCGGCGAAATTTTAGTCGCACAAAAAATCAGTATAGTAAAATTTGCCCTGATTAAGCCACCTCGCGCTATCTCAAATGCTAGCTTTGCGTGCGTTAAATTTGATCGCGTGCTGTTTGTAAAAGCCATTATGCGCGACGGGCTTTTTGCTGATTTGCAGCCGTTTGAGAAAATTCGTGCACTAAAATTTCTAGTTCTTTGCCGCTTCGGCGAGAAATTCTCGCTCAATCGTTTCTATGACGGCTTGCGGCGAGAGATCCTTCATGCAGGCGTGGGTTTTTAGCGGGCAGACGCGCTTCATGCACGGCATGCATTCTAGATTTAGCCGCAGGATACGGGCGTTTTCATTGCGCCACGGACAGGTTTGCGTAAATCTCGTCGGTCCAAAAAGCGCGATCGTAGGCGTCTTGTAGGCTGCTGCGATATGCATCGGGCCGCTGTCGTTCGTGACGAATATCCCGCCGCTTTGCCAGATACCGCCGATCATCTCGCAAAGCTCGCGCACGCTCGTTTTGCCCGCTAGATTTTCGCACACTGCGCCGTTTTGGCGTAAAATTTGCTCGATTTGCTCGCATATATCCCGCTCGCTGGCACCGCCAAAAATCATAATCTTAAATTTATCTTTAAAATGCAGCGCCATCTGCGCGAAGTAGGCCGGATACCAGCGTTTGGCGCTTCCGTAGCTAGCGCCGGGATTTAGCCCGAGTACGGGCGCGTCAAATTTACGCGGCTCAAAGTAAAGCTTTAACTCGTCGCCTGCGCGTTTTAAATTTAACGCCGCTTTGACGAATTTTAGGTATTTTTGCACCTGATGCGCGCTATCGTTGCTCTTTTGGAAAATAAATTTTTGCCCAGCCCGCGCTCCGAAAAGCAAAATTTTACTCGCAAACGAGCTTCTAAAGCTAAACACCGCGTCGAATTCGCCGAGATTTCTCGTCTGCCAAAATAGCTGCCAGAGCCTAAATTCAGCCTTTTTGCTGTTATCCACGATGACGCGTTCACAGTTTGGGTGAGCCTTAAAAAGCTCGCACGCCGCAAACGAGCCGAAAAATACGATTTTAACTGGCTCTCGTGCCTCTTTCTAGATTTTGATTTTCTCGCTCGCTCGCCGTCAAATTTGTGCTGCCGTCCGCGTCAAATTTATCGTTCAAATTTACCGCACCGTTTTTAAAAATTTGAATTTCTTGCGTTACCGAGCCGAAATTTTGCGATGAAAAGCTAAAATCTCGCTCATTTTTAAATTTGCCCGCCGAATTTCTCGCGTCAAACGTCGTCGCGTGCTTTGCGATGGCCTCCACTGCGGCGCTTGCCATCACGGCATCGCCCAGCCAGGTCGGCAGCTCAATCAAGATTCGCACGCACTATCTCCAGCGTCGCGTTCGCGTTTTTTTCGATACTAAACTCGCTAGCAAGCGCCAAATTTCGCTCTTGCAGCATTGCTAGCCGCTCGTCGTCGTTTAGGATTTCATCGATCAGAGCGCAGATGTCGTAGTCTTGCGGCGAGCTCATCACAAACTCCTCAGGTAGTATCTCCGCCGCGCCGTTTTGAGCGGTCGTGATAGCGACGCAGCCGTAGCTAAGCGCCTCTAAAACGACGTTTGAAAACGGCTCGTACGCCGTCGGGAACAAAAACAGCTCGCTACCTTCGTAAAATCTCGCCGCGCTTTTTTGCGCGCCCGTAAATACGGCGTTTAGGCCTAGTTCCTTGGCTAGATTTTTGTAGCGGGCGGCGTTTTTGTCGCGGCCGACGATTAGGCAGTTTACGCGCGTTTTGAGCCGAGCCGCGATGCGTAAAAACTCGCTCACGCCCTTGCGTTTAAAGCCGCTTCCCACAAACAGCAGCGTCGGAAGGTTAAAATCAAGCCCAAATTCCTCGCAAAGAGCTAGCTTTGCCGCGCCTTTTTGCACGCGCGTAGGCAAATTTACGCCGTTATAGACGACTGCGATCTTTTCCTCGGCGACGGCGTAGGTATCGCAAATTTGACGCTTTATGAAATTTGAGTTGGCGATGATTTTTTTGGCATTTTTAAAGGTGCGCTTTTCAAGGTATGGAATGACGAAATTTAGGGGGTTTACAAACCAAAACGGCTTGGTTTTCATATAGACTTTGTGCACGCCGTCGCCCGCTCTGTAGATGTCGGCGCAGGTGACGCGCTCAAGGCTAAAATAAATCTCGTCTGCGCCCTTTTGCCGCTTGGCTTGCGCGTTAAAAAGCAGAGCTTTGATCCACGAGCTTAGCTTTTTGCTGCCGTTAAATCCGCGCGTCTCGCACGCAACGCCCGAGTCTTTTAGAGCTTTAACGAGCCGCGAGAGATACCTCTGCGCCCCGCCGATAGCGCCAGGATCGAGCCTTAAAAATACTATTTTTTTCATGTTCGCCTTTTAAAATTTAGCGGTATTTTATAAGTTTTTTGATGAATTTTAGGTTATGCCTAGCGGGTGAGGGATGCGGGCGTAAATAAGTATAAGCGTAAAATAGGTATAATCGCGCAAAAAAGGAAAATCGTGAAAATTTTGCTCGTTAGAAACGATAACATCGGCGATCTCATCTGCACGACGCCAGCGATAGAGGCGCTGCGAAAGGCTCATCCGCGCGCGCAAATAGATATCGTGGTAAATAGCCTAAACGCATGCGTCGTTCGCGGCAATCCATTTTTAAATAAAATTTATATCTACACTAAACCAAAGCACGTAAAAGGGCTGGCAGCAAAAGTGCGGGCATTTTGGGGAAAATGTAAAATTTTGCTTCAAATTCGCCGTGAAAAATACGATGCGACCGTGATTTTTAGGAGCGCTTATTCGCCCTCAGCCGCGATATTTGCCAGAGCAGCCGGGGCTAAAACGACGATAGGAGCGGCAAAGCAAAACGAGGGCGGGCCACTAATAACGCATAAACTAAACTTTAATCCGCCTCCTCACGAGGTGCTACTTTGCTATGAGCTAGCCGCACCTCTGGGAGCGAAATTTGACGGAGAAAAGACGCTTTACGTACCGAGCTTTAAAAGCGAGAAATTTAAGGATTTCGTATTTTTTCACGTATCCTCGAGGGTGGAGCAAAACCGCATGGACGAGGCTAAAATTTTGCGGATTTTGGCGTTTTTAAAGCAAAATTTCGGGCGCGTCGCCGTTAGCACTGAGGACGTAAAATTTGGCGAAAAAGTAGCGCAAGAAGCGGGCGTAGAGTTTGCCGCGACTAAAAATTTAGACGAGCTAGCCGGCTATATCTGGGCGGCTAAATTTGTCCTCACGCTTGACGGCGGCGTGGCGCACCTAGCACCGGCACTTGGGGTAAAAACGGTGCTCGTGCTTGGCAAGACGGACGCCGCTCGCTGGGCTCCCATTTACGGCGGAGCGGAGTGTACCGTGCTGCAAAGCGCTAGCAAAAGGGCGCAGGACGTAGCGGACGAGGAAATCTACGAGGCGGTCAAAAATATATGAAAAAAACGGACAAAATCAACATCCTAGAGCTTGAAAGCTCGCTAGGTTTCGGCGGTCAGGAGCACCGCACGCAGCGCGTCATAAACGGGCTAAATAAGGATAAATTTAAGGTATTTTACGCGCTAAATCCAGGATCAAAAAGCTTTGAAAAGCCGATTGATTGCGAGTTTGTGGAATTTAACCTAAGTAAGGTTTATAATATTTTTGAAATTTTTAAAATTTGCCGTTTCGTGCGCGAAAAAAGTATCTCTATCATCGCCACGCACTCGGGCAAGGACGGCAACATCGGCGCGATCGTAGCAAAGCTAACGGGCGCTAAAGTAGTGCGCACCAGGCATCTGCAAACGCCGATCAGATCGGCATTTAGCTACAACGTAAACGATAAAATCGTAGCCGTCTCAAACGCCGTAAAAGCCCAGCTCGTCTCACAGGGCGTTCGGGAAAATTTGATAGACGTTATCTATACCGGCGTGGATACGGCGCGGTTTAATCCAAATTTTACTAAAAATATAAAAGCGGAGCTAAATTTGAGCTCGGGCTGCGTCGTAGTCGGTATCGTGGCGGTCTTGCGCGCGGCGAAAAATCATCAGCTTTTATTTGAAGCTTTTAGCGAGCTAAATCTACCAAATACCGCTCTAGTCGTGGTTGGCGACGGTCCGCAGGAGGAAAATCTAAAAAAAATTAAGACTCCAAACATCTAC
>CALIWP010000408.1 GCA_938046705.1 uncultured Campylobacter sp.
GCGCGCCGATTAGACGCGAGACGCTGTGCTTTTCCATGTATTCGCTCATATCAAAGCGTATGAGCGCGCGCTCGTCGTCAAATAAAAATTTAGCCAAAGCCTTCGCTGACTGCGTTTTACCCACGCCCGTAGGCCCCAGAAACAAAAACGATCCGATCGGACGCGCGCCCTCGTTTAGGCCCGCTTTGTTTCGCTTGATGGCTCTTGCTAGCGCGTGTAGCGCGGCATCCTGACCGACGACACTTTCGCGTAAATGCTCCTCTATCATCAGATATTTTTGCTTTTCGCTAGTTAGCATTTTGCTGACCGAAATTCCCGTCCATTTGCTTAGTATTTCAGCCACCAGCTCCTCATCGACCTGATTTTTTAGTAGCACGCCGCCCTTTTTCATCTCGTCCCATTTTTTTTCGAGCTCTTTTTGGCGGTTGGCCGCTTCTAAAATTTTGCCGTATTCTATCTCGGCCGCGCGCTGCAAATCGCCGTTTCTGCGCGCTATCTCAGCCTCGCTTTTTAGGCTATCTATCTCTTTTTTTGCTTTTGAGATGCCGCCAAAAACCGCCTTTTCGTTTTCAAATTTACCGTCAAGGGCGTGTTTTTGCTCGTTTAGATCGGCGATTTGCTTTTCTATCTCGGCTAGACGCGCCGCGTTTTTGGCCTCGTCTTCCATTTTTAGCGCCTCTTTTTCGACTTGCAGCGTTACGATCTCGCGTTTAATGCGGGCGAGTTCGTAGGGTTCGCTTTCTATTTGCATTTTGAGCTCGGCTGCGGCCTCGTCGATGAGATCGATCGCTTTATCGGGCAAAAAGCGGTTTGAGATATAGCGGTCGCTTAGCTTTGCCGCCGCAACCAGCGCGCTATCGGTGATCGTCACGCCGTGGTGCACCTCGAGGCGCTCTTTTATACCGCGTAAAATTTGAAGCGCTTCGTTTACGCTAGGCTCTTTTACGTCGATTGGCTGAAAGCGGCGTTGCAACGCGGCGTCTTTTTCGAAATACTTGCGGTACTCTTTTAGCGTCGTAGCGCCCACGGCGTGCAGCTCGCCTCTAGCAAGCGCGGGTTTTAGGATATTTGCCGCGTCCATGCTGCCTTCGCTAGCTCCCGCGCCCACGATAGTGTGGATCTCGTCGATAAAAAGGATGATATTTCCCGCGCTTTTTACTTCGTTTATGACGGCTTTTAGCCTGTCTTCAAATTCGCCGCGGTACTTCGCGCCCGCGATCAGCGCACTCATATCAAGCGCGATCACTCGTTTGTTTGCTAGACTCGTAGGCACGTCTTTTGCCACGATTTTTTGCGCTAAGCCCTCGACGATAGCGGTTTTACCCACGCCCGGCTCGCCTAATAAAATAGGATTATTCTTGCTTTTTCTTATTAAAATTTGCATCATGCGCGTGATCTCTTCGTCGCGCCCGATAACCGGATCAAGCTCCTTATTTAGCGCCTTTGCGGTTAGATCGATGCCGTACTTTTCCAGGCTATCTAGCGTCTCGTCGCTGGTTTGGCTATCTATCTTGCGCCCTGCCCTTATACTTTCTAAATTTTTGCGGATTTCTAAAACATCTGTAAATTTGCCTAAAATTTGCTTGATCTCAGGTAGCTCAAGTGCCGAAATAATCCACGTATCCACCGCTATATAGCTATCCCCCAAACTCACCATCAGAGCTTTTGCACTTTCAAGAGAGTTTATGAGCTCCTTTGAAATTTGCACGTTTTCCTTGCTGACGTTTGAGCTTGTGGGTAG
Source organism: uncultured Campylobacter sp. (assembly GCA_938046705.1). Next base: position 1,742 of record CALIWP010000408.1, read on the forward strand.
CTGTGCGGCTTTGCTTTTTACTTCAAGCTCCACCGCGTCCTTGCTGACGTTCATTTTGTTAAAGACTTGGTTGAGTAGCGAGCTAC
>CALIWP010000409.1 GCA_938046705.1 uncultured Campylobacter sp.
GCGCTCACGCCTAGCTTGATGGAAAATCTAAAACTGCTAAAAACGAGATTTCACCGCCCCATAAACATCGTGCTAGTCGGCGATAAAATCTGCATGGCGATCCGCACGGGGCGCGATAACTTCGAGCCTGATCTGCGCCGTCCGCTCGTGGGCAAAGGGGCAAATAGATTTTACAAAGACGAGATCGGCGGCTTCCTTCGTATCGTGGAGGAGCTGCGGCTAAACCGTAAAATTTGGCTGGACTAGGGAGCCCGGTGTCAAATTTGACGAGCGGCATGACCCGTACCCCAAAAATGCAAACAAGCGGGCTAATCTAAAACAGGGCGGCAAAAACGCAAAAAGGAGAGTTGGTGAAGGGCGTAGCGATAAACGAAACGACGATAATCGGCGATGACGGGAAATACTATAAATTTAGCTTTGAGGACGTGCGCTCGGGGCGACCTAGCGGCGGCGAGCGAGTGGCGTTTCGGCCTGACGGGGCGTTTGCGCGGGACGTATTTGTAGTCGTAGACGAGGGCGAAAAGCGCGCCGTAAAGGATACCAGAAGCGAGGAGATGAAGGCTGCGCTAAAAGAGAGCGCGGCGTTTGACCGAGCTAGGATGCTAGGTATCGCATCGGGTATCGTACCGGCCGTGATCAAGATCTATGCGTACTTTATCGCTAGCTACGGGGGACTGGCGCTGCAGATCGCGGACAATCTCGCCGTCATATCAGCCGCACTGCTAACTTACGCGGCGCTAGGAGGAGTCGCCGGGCTCGCTCATAGCGAGGATCTGCACGTAAACTACGGCAAGGCGATGATCGTGATGTTCGTCGCCCAGGTCACGGCGACGCTGGCATCATATATGGCGGACGCGGCTCATCCGCTCGCTAAGCTAGTGGCTATCATCGCGCTACTGCTGCTAGGCTACGTCGCGTTCGTGTGGGGGAGGGTCTTTTTCGAGCTTGCGAGACTAACTAGAAACGGGCTTTTTCGCATCTACGTTTGCACGTTTTTTGCGGGCGAGCTGCTGTGGGCGAGCGGTGTTTTGTCGGTATTTGGTTTATTTTTGCTCGTGGCTTCGTTTTTCATCTACATTGCAGCTTGGGTAAAAACGGACAAGGTTGGCGAAGCAAAAGACGCGGGGCTTTTTATCTATTAAATTTGACTCGGCTTGGGTTTTAAATTTACCAAAATTTGAGTGATTTGGTAGAGGCAAAGTCGGTAAACAGATCGCCAGTATCGACCAGTTTACTAAAAACTAAATTTGAGCTCAAGCGAGCCTAAATTTATTCTCCCGACTAGCCCGAGTCGCCGCTACCAGACGGATAAAGTCGGTATCGTCAAAACTCAGGTAGCCATGCACTGGCTACTGCAACCTCTCTAGCGCTCTTTTGGCGTATTCGTTACCTTGCGCCGCTCCGCGTTTGTAGAACTCTATGGCTTTATCCATATCCCTTGCGACGCCGTAGCTATTCTCGTAGCATATAGCTAGATCGGTTAGAGCCTGAGGATCGTCATCGGCAACAGCTTTTTGGATGTAGACGAGCACTTTTTTATAGTCTTTTTTAAAGTGTATTCCGTTTAGATACATATTTACTAGCATCGCGTCCGCGCCAGTGTCGCCTAGTTTGCTTGCCTTTTCAAGGGTCTGCGCGGCTAGCTTATAGTCCGTCATGCGGTAGTAGATCCGCGCCATATTCGAGTGAGCGAGCGAATCGTTTAGCCCCATGGCTTTTTTGTACCACTTTACGCCTTCGCCGATGTTAGACATCCTCACCTCGTATAGGTAGCCTACGAGCGCGACGGCTCTAGCGTCGCCGGCTTCTGCTCGCGGCGTGATGAACGCCAATGCTTCTTTGTATTTTCTACTATCGTCTAGCGCTATAAATTTATCGTAATCCTCGTTAGAGAGCCCAAACGCCGCAGTGATCGCAAACGCGCATAATGTTATTACCGTCTTTTTCATCTTAGTTCTCCAGTGCTAGCAGGTCTTTAAATTTATGCTTGACGCTCCTTATCGCGTCGCCGTCCTCGGTGTAGTCCGTGATATAGCCGTCTTTGTCGGTAGTAAAGTAAACAAAGCCGTAGGTGCTGTAGTTCACACCCGTTACGCTGCAACCCCAGAAGTTGCACGATCTATTTACCGATAGTACTTCGCGCGGTTCGTGCTGCATATAAAATTTGTTCGAAAGCATACCTATCTCGATGTGCGACCAGCCGCCGGAGTACTTTTCCATATCTAGGATATGGCGGCCTTTTAGCTGAGTTAGCTCTTTGTTTTCTAGAAATATATTAGAGGGGCCGATGCCGTACGTAGTGCATCCGCCTAGCAGGAAAGCGCATAAAAGCGGCAGGAAAATTTTTCGCATTTTTGATCTCTTTTGATTTTTGCGCCCGATTTTATCCAAAGGTACGGCGCAAGTCAATATTTTGGGTTTGCGGTTAAATTTACAGCCTTGCGGAGTTTTAAATTTGACGCCAAATTTGATCTATCTTGCGTCAAATTTGGCTTCGTTTCAGAGCAAAAAGGTGGGTAAATTTCGGCCATAATTTTAACTCTGCCGCTAAATTTACCGCACGGCAGGCAAATCGCCGCCGTTAGCTAAACAGCCTAGTCTGCTAGCCCCTCTTCGCCGCATTTCGCGATGAGCTCGTCAAATTCTGCCTTGCTAAACGCACTTACGACGATATTTTTAGCGTCGATAAATTTGTACTTTTCTTTTGGCAAATTTTGGATGAAATTTTCATATTTCAGCGTCGCTAGGATCTCGTATTTTTCCTCATCGTCGCCCTCTCCGCCAAATATCGCAACCGACCAGCGTGCGACTTTCTCATCGCCCAGCATTTGTAAATTTTTATACTCCACGCTAGGCTCAAAGGGCAGCACAGTAACGACGTCTTGCGACAGGACGTACTGCCCGATGATCTCGCCGCTATCGTTCCTGCGGAAAAACATCTGATTTGCAAAATACGCATCCAAATTTTGGATATCGGTTACGAATTTGCCAAATTCGCCCGCTGGATCCTTCGCGCCAAGTATGCGAGATATGATCTTTTTGTCAAACGACACTTCGTTTCGCGTGCCGTAAATAGTGCTGATTTGCGCCTCTTTTTGCAAATTTTGCTCTATCGCCTCTAGTCCCACGCGTATGTCGTGCTCATAGTTAAAGCTTTCGATATTTTGCGCGCTAAATTTCTCCCCGTCCTCGCTCACGATTTCGCCGTCCATTTTTAGGGCTAGGTTTTTTAGGTACTCTAGCGCGATTTTCCAGTCCGTGCGGGTACTTGGCGTGCCGATGCGGACGTTGTAGGCGCCGTCCTCGTAGCCGATCTCAA
>CALIWP010000410.1 GCA_938046705.1 uncultured Campylobacter sp.
CCCAGGCTTGCGCGTAGCTCCTCGTCGGCGAGCAAATTTTGCAAAAACAAGCTCTCGCCGTTTTCGTTTATCGCCTTTTTGCCCTCTTGCAGATCCGCCCAGACCTTCATCGCGTTGCGCTGTACAATCTTATACGCATCCTCGCGCGAGATCCCGCGCTGCGGAAGCTGCAGAAGCACGCGTTGAGAAAAGACGAGCCCACCCGTTAAATTTAGATTTTTCATCATATTTTCGGGATAAACTACTAAATTTGCGATCAAATTCGTAATGCGCGCAAGCATAAAATCGGCCGTGATAAAGGCATCCGGCAGGATAAATCGCTCGACCGAGCTGTGGCTGATATCGCGTTCGTGCCAGAGTGCGACGTTTTCGAGCGCGGGCGTCACGTATGAGCGCAGCATCCTACAAAGGCCGGTGATGTTTTCGCTAAGTACGGGATTTCGCTTGTGCGGCATCGCGCTAGAGCCCTTTTGGCCTGGGCTAAAGTACTCCTCGGCCTCGTAAACTTCCGTCCTTTGGAAGTGGCGCACGGCGACGGCGATCTTTTCGCAGGTGGCGGCTAGGACGGCGATCGCGCTGATGACGTGGGCGTAGCGGTCGCGCTGGATGACCTGATTTGACGCTGGAGCGGGCTTTAGACCGAGCTCGGCACAAGTTAGCTCCTCAAACTCAAGCGGTGCGTGAGCGAAATTTCCCATCGCACCGCTTAGTTTGCCGTATGCGGCGACCTCTTTGGCGTCTTGTAGCAGCTTTAGCGCGCGCGCGACCTCGTCGTACCAGACCGCAAGCACGAGCCCGAAGGTGATCGGCTCGCCGTGGATACCGTGGCTGCGGCCGACCATCATCGTGTTTTTGTGCTCCTGCGCTCTGGTTTTGATCGCGCTCATGAGGCCCTTTACGTCCTCGATAATGAGCTCCATGCTGCTTTTGATCTGAAGCGCGACGGCGGTGTCGATGCAATCTGAGCTAGTCATGCCGTAGTGCACGAAGCGGCTCTCATCGCCCAGACTCTCGCTCACGCTCGTTAGAAACGCGATCACGTCGTGCTTGGTCGTTTTTTCGATCTCGTCGATGCGCGCTACGTCAAATTTTGCATTTTTGCAAATTTTCTCGCAGTCCGCATCGCTGATGAAACCTAGTTTATTCCACGCTTTGACCGCAGCCTTTTCGACCTCCAGCCACGCACCGTATTTTGCCTGCATATCCCACTTTTGCGCCATTTGCTCGCGCGAATATCTCTCTACCATCTTTAGCCTTTTTTATGCGAATTTTTGTATAATTTTTTAAGGAAAGATTATATAAAAACTGGGCTGAAAAGGCGGTTAGTATCCGCTAAATTTGCCCTTAAATTTTAGATTTAAAGAGTGAAAATTGCCTTATATTCATAAATTTATCGCGCGTGCCGAAGGGCAAAAAGCGTATGAAATTTTACTGCAAAACGGCTATAAAATGTGCGAGGCCCAGCGCCTAATCGACAAAGGTAGGCTTATTTGCGGCGGCGTAGTCGTCAGCGAGAAAAACGCTTTGCTAAGCGGTGAAATTTGCCTGATAGAGTACGAGACGAATCCGCGCGGGCTAAAGCCGATTTTTGAGTGCGATAAATTTGCGGTTTTCGATAAACCCAGCGGTGTGCTCAGCCACCCAAACGGCAGGCACTGCGAGTACTCGCTAAATGACGAAATTTGGTCGCTTTACGGCCGCGAGGCGTCGGTCGCACATCGGCTGGACTGTGAAACTAGCGGACTCATCGTCGTGGGCAAAGATAAAAATGCGGTCGTAAATTTGAAAAAACTTTTTGAAAATCGGCAGGTTTATAAAAGCTACGTCGCGCTCGCGCACGGCAAAATAAGCGAAAATTTGCGTATCGAAGCAAATATGGATCTAGCAAACGACTATGACGACGTGAAAATGCGAATGCGAATTTGCGAGGACGGCAAAAGCGCGGTTACGGAGATTTTGCCGATAGAGTATTTTGCCGATATCGATGCGACGCTGGTTCGAGCCGTACCGCTCACGGGCAGACAGCATCAAATTCGTTTGCATTTGTTCCACGTGGAACATAAGATTTTAGGCGAACCGCTCTACGGCCTATCGCGACCGCAAATCGAGAAAATTTTAGATAAAGAGATGAGTGAAATCGAGCGAATTTTAACGACCGGCGCACCGAGGTTACTGTTGCACTCGGATGAAATTTGCTTTAAATTTGACGGTGTGGAGTACAAAATAAAATCTAAATTTGATGCTAAAAACGAGTTTTATAGCCTCGTAAAATCAAAGTAAAATATAAGCAACGAAGTTATATATCGA
>CALIWP010000411.1 GCA_938046705.1 uncultured Campylobacter sp.
TGACAGCCAGCGTTCAAATCAAATTTGACTTACAAAATCCAAGCCGATAAATTTGATCGTCAAATTTGACCAAAGCAGCCAAATTTACCGCTCGCGGCTCAAATTTGCTCGTAAAATTTAGCCAAAGCGGCCGAATTTTACAAAGCCTGTTTAGCTTTGGCTTAAATTTTCCCTGATTTTGCTCTTTATCGCCTCTAGCTCCTCGCCCTCAAATCTCATCAGCGTTCGCTCCACGCCGTACTTTATCATCCCCTCTTTGTCGCACGGCACGAAGTCCCAGTCTTTTTGAAATACCGCGTGCTTGCCCATAGTTTGGTTGCCGTTGCGCTGGGTGTAGCCGTTTGCGTTTAGATCGTTATCCCACGGACCCCACTCAAACGCCCCGCTAGGCCCAAACAGCGCGATCACGGGCACGTCGTTGGCCGCGGCTAGGTGCATGATCGCCGTATCTACGCCGATAAACATCGCGGAGCGCTTTGAGAGCGCGGCGGTCTGTTTTAGGGTGAGTTTGCCGCCTAGATTTACGGGGCTAGAGGAACACAGCGCCAGCACGTCGTCCAGCTTTTTTAGCTCGGCGTCGTTGTTATCGGCCGTTAGCACGACCCCTACGCCAAGGCTCTCGCAAAAGTCGATGATATGCGCCATGGTTTCGTCGTCCGCGCACTTAAACATCCAGCGGCTAGTTAGATGCACGTGGATAAATTTAAGCGGCAAATTTAGATGGCTGATGCAGTCCGGATCAAAATACACGCTAACTCGTTTGCCGCTAGGCTCAAATCCTAGCGCGGCCAGGGCGTCTAGATTACGATCCACTGTGTGGCGCAGACCGGCTATTTTGGGTGCTTTGTGCGTTATTATTTTATTCACGGTCTTGTTTTTGCCCTCAAAGCCCACGATGGTTTTGATTTTGGCGTATTTGGCGACGATGATACCGCGGTCGCCAGTCGTGGTCTGCACGGCGATGTCGTATTTTTGCTTTTTGATCGCGCGGATAAACTTTAGCTCGCGCCAAAGTCGCTTGAAAAAGCCGACCTCTTTTATATTTGCGCGGTCGTAGACGTGGATGTTTTGGATGTTCGGGTTGCCCTCGATCATCGCCTCGGTGCCCTTGTTTAGCGCGAAATCTATCTGCGCGTCAGGGTAGATGCGGCGCAGGTTTTCGATGAGCGGAGTCGTGAGTAGCACGTCGCCGATGTTTCTAAATTTCATAACTAGGATTTTGATTTTTTTATCTTTCATTTTACGTACTTCCAAAATGTATATTGCGCATAAAGCCTTGCTATCACGTAGCCGCGCCAGCCCTCGCGCCAGCCGTCTTTTAGGAAAAATAGCTTAAAAAACGTCCATGCGGGATTTAAAACAGCCTTAAATTTGCTTGATTTTGCACCTTTTGCGCCAAGGCTCGAGTAGCGATTTTGCTTAGCGATAAACTGCTCGATGCTATCGTAGGCGTAGTGTTTGAAGTGGTTATTTAGCCTGCCGATTTCATTTTTTTGGGCGGTTAAATTTGCGCCATTTGCGGTGCCTGCCGAGATTTGTCCGCCCGTTTTTGCCGCGCTTTTTAAAATGACCTTTTCGTGTATCTCGCGCCCGTCAAACTCCGCCCGGGTCTTGTCAAAAAGCCTAACCGTGCAGTCTGGATAAAGCCCCATCGTGCGTACTTCTTTGCCGAAAAATATATTTGCGCGCGCCACCTCGTATGCGCAAAACTCTGGACGCTGTAAAACCTGCAAAATTTCCTCTCTCAGCGGCTCTAAAATCACCTCGTCGCTATCTAGCACGAAAACCCAGCGATTGCTCGCCAGATTCACGCCCAGCTGCTTTTGCGCGCTAAATCCCAGCCATTTTTGCTTGTGAAATTTGACGTTTTTAAATCCAGCGCAAATTTGCTCCGTAGCGTCCTGCGAGCCGCTATCGACCACGACGACTTCGTCTGCAAATTCGCAGCTTTTTAGCGCCTCGGCGAGATATTTTTCGCTATTAAGCGTGAGGATAACGACGCTTAGCATTTATAAATTTCCTCGTTAAAATGCTTAAATCTCTTGTGAAACCAAAAGTACTCGTCCGGCTTCTCGCGTACGGCGGCCTCTGTGGCGTCAGCTT
>CALIWP010000412.1 GCA_938046705.1 uncultured Campylobacter sp.
ATCGAGGACTACGAAAACCAAGTGGGCTACTGCTACCGCTGCAAAAACGTCGTCGAGCCATACATCTCAAAGCAGTGGTTCGTCAAAAAACAGATCGCAGACGACGCGATCGCAAAGGTCGGCGAAGGATTAGCCAAATTTTACCCGGCTCACTGGATAAACAGCTTTAACGCCTGGATGCGCGAGCTTCGCGACTGGTGTATCTCGCGCCAACTGTGGTGGGGGCATCAGATTCCGGTATTTTACTGTGATGAGTGCGGGCACGAGTGGGCGGATGAAGGCGAGCCGACGCAGTGTCCAAAATGCAAAAGCGCAAATTTCCATCAAGACCCGGACGTCCTTGATACATGGTTTAGCTCGGGGCTTTGGCCGTTTAGCACGCTTGGCTGGGGCAACGGCGAGGAGCTAAAAAATGAGAAATGGTTTGACGGCGATTTGGCCGAATTTTACCCGAACAACTTACTAATCACCGGCTTTGATATTTTGTTTTTCTGGGTAGCTAGGATGATGTTTCAGGGCGAAAACGCGCTTGGCAAGCTACCGTTTGACGATATCTACCTGCACGCTCTGGTTAAAGACGAGCAAGGTAGAAAGATGAGCAAGAGCCTAGGCAACGTCATCGACCCGCTCGTTAGCATCGAGGAGTATAGTGCCGACGTCCTTCGCTTTACGCTTGCGCTGCTAGCCGTGCAGGGGCGCGACATCAAGCTAAGCGACGAAAAGATGAAGCTCGTGCGAAATTTTACGAACAAGCTTTACAACGCGAGCAAATATCTGCTGCTAAACGAGTCTAAATTTGCAAATTTAAGCGACGCCAAAATCGAAACAAAGCTTGGCAAATACATGTTAAGCCGCTTTAACGAGTGCGTGCGAGAAGTGCGAGAAAACATCGACGCCTACCGCTTTAACGACGCGGCAAACGCGATTTATAAATTTTTATGGGACGAGTTTTGCGACTGGGGCATCGAGCTTAGCAAAGCCGACAAAGGCAGCGTAAGGGAGCTTGGAGCGATATTTAAAGAGGCTATGAGGCTACTTAGCCCATTCATGCCGTTTATCTCCGAGTATCTTTTCCACGAGCTTAGCGGCTCAAATTTAGAAAACGCAAGCTCGATTATGGTGGAAGAGTATCCGCAAGCTAACGAGCGCGACTTGCAGATAGAAAAGACCTTTGAGCTAGTGATCGAGGCCATAGTAGCTATCCGCCGCGCAAAGGCGACCATCGAGCAAGGCAACTCAAAAATCCCAAAAGCTTTCATCAAGCTAAACGGAAACGAAAATTTGACCGAGGCGACAAACTACATCGCGCTGCTAGCTAAATGCGAACAGATCGAGTTTTGCGACGCTAAAATCGAAAACGCCGCGCGCGACGTGAGCGAAAATTTGGAGGCGTTCGTGCCGCTTGAAGGCGTGGATATGAGTGCGGTGATCATGCGACTGCGGTCGCAAAAAACCAAACTAGAAAAAGAGATAGCAAAGCTCTCAAGTATGCTAAATAACGAGAAATTCGTGGCCTCCGCCCCGCAAGCCGTGGTCGAAGCCAACCGCGAAGGGCTGCAAAGCGCGCAGGAAAAATTCGCCAAGGTATGCGACGAACTAAAGGTATTTGGCGAATAGTTCGCTCGTTTGAGCCTAAATTTTAAATCAAGGAGAAAAAATGAAAGGCAGCATCGGTGGATTTACTTTAGGCACGGTCATAGCCGTCGCGCTATCGTGGGGAGCTAATAAGAGCATATTGTGGGCGATAATTCACGGATTTTTAAGTTGGATATATGTGATTTATTATTTGCTGATGAAGTGAAACTTTGTCACTAGTTAAATTTAAAGGATAAAAATGAGTCAAAAGATAAAAATAGCAGTTTTAGGATATGGA
>CALIWP010000413.1 GCA_938046705.1 uncultured Campylobacter sp.
CGCCTATTTTGCGCCGCTGCGCCGAGATAAGCATAGACGAAACGCCAAATATGGGTAACAGCTCCGCGGCGACCAAGCTTGCTAAGCGCACGATGAGCGAGGGACAGATCGCCGTGCTTTTTAGCGCATCAAACGGGATAGAGTGGATGGATCTCTACGCTCCTGAGGCGGTGCGGGATAAAATTTTAAAACTTGCGGATGAGATAAACGGGGATGAAATTTAAAATATACGCTTTACGACCTTGCAGGAAAATGGGCCGTCAAATTTAATGACGCATAACGCTTGCCGGCACAACCGTGCGTAGTTATAGCCTTTAGACGAGCATCAGGCGGCAAAACCTCAAACAAAACGCGCCATTTAGAAAAAAGCTAAATTATCGCGCCTCAAGCATTATCAAATTTAATAAAAGCAACGTCTGCGGGAGAGCAGTCGTCAAATTTGCAGGTAAATTTATTTTGCCTCTTGTGTCGATAAATTTACAAAGCAAATTCGCCTCAAAAAGCTCAAATTTGAAGGCACGATCCAAAAACAAAGCGGCGTAAATTTACCGCCTCATCTTTCTGCCGATTAGCGCAAAAATCACGATCACGCCGGCGATCATCAGCCCAGCCTTGACGTAAAACGCCCTCCTCTCGCGCACGGCTTCTGGCGAGCTGGTTTTGAGCCGCACCTTGACGCTCATACCGCCCGCTACGATGCTTAGCGTATCGCCCACCATGCCTTTTAGCTTCACGCTTAGCGTGTTTGTACCGCTTTGCGCGACCGTAGGCGTCATAAAGCCCGAGGCCTTGTAAGAGTAGCGCGTCATGAGGTCGTTGCAGTCTTTGGGGCGGAAAAATATCTCGTAGGTCTTATCCGCATCCACGCCCAGCACGTCGCCGTCGCGCGCGTCAAAATACGGATTTTGCGGAGTTTTGGTTTTAAAGCTCCATTTTATCTGCTTTACCTGAGCGCCCGCGCTTTGGGTGTTTTGATTTCGCGCACCTGCTTGCTCATAGCTAAAAACCGCCTCATACTGCGCGCCAAAGTCAAAAACCTCGCGCGAAAAAACCGCAAACTGCTTGGACGAAAATTTGGAGTTTATGTCGTTGGTGCTCGTGATGACGTGCAAATTTTGGATCTTTCGCCCGTCTTTAAATATCTCGAAATCTTTAAATTTTACCTCGCCAGCATTTGCGTTAAACTCGATACTAACGGGGTTTGCCGTGATCTTGCACTCGGGAAATGGGTCCGGGATCTCGCCGCTAAAATAGGGCGTCACCGCAGTAGCGTCCGGGAATTTGGCGTAGGGCTTCATTGAGCCTGTGAAATTGTCAAATTTGGCATCTTTGATTTTTAGATTTTTATCGGCGCAGACGTTGGTATAAAACCGTCCCGCGCCCGTATCGCTCGCACCCCTAGCGCAAAAGCCGTTTAACCGCGAGTTACCCATTTCAAAGACGAAGGCGTTAAATTTGTCCTTGGACGCGAGTGCGTAGCCTACCTCATCGACGCTCAAATTTAAAAACGCAAACCGGTGATAGATCGCCGCAAACAGCCCGTCCACCGCCTCTTTAAAGTCGCTTTTATAGGCGATATTTTCAAGCACTAGAGTTGATTTATAGCCTACGGCTAGGGCTCTATCGGCTGGAGTCGCGCCGCTAAATTTCGCCCGTCCGGCCGCCTCGTCGTGCCCCATGTATTCGTTTTGGGCACTGTATTCGGCGTGATTTTTAGCGGCCTGGCTTAAAATTTGATTTGGTTTTAGGGCGGAGAGTCCGGAGCCGCGGCGGTACTCGTTTAGATACGCGACCGCGTCCGAATCGGGAACGAAAGAAAACTCGGGCTGCTTGGCGGACTTTAGCGCAGAGTTTTGACCCTGCCCGCCAAAGATATCGCAACCAGAGAGAAAAAAGGCGCAGGCTAAAAGGCTAAATTTAAGCCCGCGTTTTACAGAGTAAATTTTCAACCAGCGCCCTTTAAATTTAAGCCTTAGGGCCCGCTTTTGCGTATTCTACGCCCTCTTTTACGTCCTCGTAGCGTTTAAAATTCTCTTCAAACATCTTTGCTAGCTTATCGCGCGTGATTTTATATTCCGCCGGGTGCGTCCACGTATTGATCGGATTTAGCAGCTTCGTCTCGACGCCTGCGAGCTCTTTTGGGATCGCGAGGTTAAATTTCTCGAAATTTTCAAATTCACACTTTTTGATACTGCCGTCTAGGATCGCGTTTATGCACGCGCGCGTAGCTTTGATACTCATTCGCTTGCCCACGCCGTACGCGCCGCCGCTCCAGCCAGTGTTTACGAGATAGACGCTGACATTGTGCTTATCGATCTTTTCGCCTAGCAGCTTAGCGTAAACAGTCGGGTGTAGCGGCATAAACGGCTCGCCAAAGCACGCGCTAAATGTCGCTACGGGCTCGGTTATGCCGCGCTCGGTGCCTGCGACTTTTGCCGTGTAGCCGCTTAGGAAATAATACATCGC
>CALIWP010000414.1 GCA_938046705.1 uncultured Campylobacter sp.
CCCGAGTTTTTTAGATAGATCAAATTTAATTTGGCGCCAATTTCCACCCAAACCAACCTCAAAATTTAAGCTTATTTTTTATACAATCGCCCCCAAATCCAAAAAGCGGACATTTAAGATGAAATTTATCCCCAAAACCATACCTTTTGCTGAATTTATCGCGCTTATGGCGCTTCTAACCTCGCTTGGAGCTATGAGCACCGACGCGATGCTGCCGGCACTCATGCAGATCGGCCTAGATCTTGGCGTGACGCAGATAAATCAAACCCAGCTCGTCATCTCCTCGATGTTTGCGGGCTTTGCCGTCGGGCAGATATTTTACGGGCCGCTTAGCGACTTTATCGGGCGACGAAATGCCGTGCTGCTAGCACTTGCGATATTTACGGCAAGCTCCTTTATTTCGGTCGTCACGAGCGATTTTACCGCGCTTTTAGCAAGCAGATTTTTCCAGGGGCTAGGCGCTGCGGGCCCTAGGATCATCGCGATGGCGCTTATTCGCGATCTTTACGAGGGACGCGCGATGGCTCGCGTGATGAGCTTTATCGCAGCCGTTTTTATCATCGTGCCGGCACTCGCTCCGATCATCGGCGGCTTTATCTTTAAAATTTATAATTGGCGTAGCATATTTTTAATGCTTACTTTTATGGGGCTTGCGTGCCTAGCGTGGTTTGGACTGCGTCAGAGCGAAACCCTGCCAGCGCAAAATCGCAATAAATTTAGCCTAAATTTGATAAAACGCGACGCCGCGCACGTCGTGAAAAACAGGCGTACCGCAGGCTATACGATCGTTTTGGGGCTGATTTTTGGGATGTTTTTGAGCTATATTAGCACCGCTCAGCAGATTTTCGAGGTAAGTTACAAGCTAGGCGACGAGTTTCCTATCTATTTTGCGATAAACGCATTGGCTCTGGGCGCCGCATCGATGATAAACGCAAAGCTCGTGATGATCTACGGCATGCGCTACCTTAGCATGCGCGCCATGGGAGCGTTTTGCCTTATCGCGGTCGCGTTTTTGCCGGTCGTTCTTGCGTATGACGGAGTGCCGCCGCTGTGGGCTTTTATGGCGTTTTGCATGAGTAGCTTTTTTTGCGTGAGTATACTTTTTGGTAACCTAAACGCGATGGCGATGGAGCCCATGGGCAAGATCGCGGGCATGGCGGCTGCGCTGATCGGCTCGGTTTCGACCTTTATCTCGCTTCCTATCGGAGTCGCGATCGGACAGATGTTTCGGGGCACGCTAACGCCTTTGGTCGCGAGCTTTGCGCTTATCGGAGCGACGGCTTTTTGGTTACTTTATAAAACTTCAAAAATTTCGGACGAATAAATTATGCAAGCCAAATTTTTCAAAATTTGAGCGGTAAATTTGACTACGTTTAAATAACCGCGCCGTCCGCAAAAGCGCCTTATAAAGCAAATTTACGCTATCATTGCGCAAATTCAAAGGCAAAATATGAAACCCAAATACAACTTTTTCAAAAACTCCAAATTTGCATTCGAGGGGCTTGCCGCGATGCTAAAAAACGAGGCGGCGTTTCGCCTTGAGCTTTGCATAATCGTTCCGCTCGCGCTAGTTTCGCTATTTTTACCCGTTTCTGCCGCACAGCATGCGCTACTGATCGCCGTTTTCGGACTCGTTTTGATCTGCGAGTGCCTAAATACCGCGATCGAAGCGGTAGTGGATCTCGTTTCGCCAGACTTTCATCCGCTAGCTAAAATCGCCAAAGACTGCGCCTCCGCCGCCGTTTGCGTCTCTATCGGCACGGCTGCGATAACTTGGGCGTGGGCTATTTTTTCGCTAATTTTTTAAGAGCGGGGTGAAATTTGACGGCAAAAACAGTAGCGACTTTGCGCTAGTCGGGTCTTAAATTTACGCCGAATTTAATCGCCTACTTTAAAAAGCAAGCTACGCCGCCAAATCCCAAAAATCCGTCGTTTGGCTATCCGGGCGCGTAAAATTTATAAAAAATACGGCTAAATTTAACCGAAAAACCGCGCAAACTCGCCGCCGTTTGCAAAACTGACAAGAGAGCAAACCGGACGAAATTAACCGTCTTGCGCCAAAATCGCGCCGAATGACTAAAGCTTTAAGCTTTTTTTAGATAAAGTTTCGCTCTTATTATCAATATTAGGAAAGCTATGAAGCTACGTATTTCTTGGTTTAAATTTACGCTTTTAAACGCCGTTTTTATCGCTGCGCTAAATTTCGGGCTGTTTAATTTTATTTATTCAAGGCTTAGCTTTGAAGCTCATCCGCTAATGGCCGCAAGCCTACCGATCATCTATTTTTCGCTGCTTTGCGCGCTATTTTCGCTCGTTTTTTTGCCTTATCTAGCTAAGCCTATTAGTATTGCGGTGATCGGGGTTACGTGCACTAGCAGCTACTTCATGCAAAGCTACGGTATCATAATCGATAGCGAAATGATAAGAAACGTCGCGCAAACGGACGCGGGCGAAGTGTTAAGCTTTTTAAATCCAAAACTCGTTTGCTACATGCTATTTTTGGGCGTTTTGCCCTGCCTTTTGGTCGCGTTTATAAGGATCGAGTACGGCGGCGCAAGGCGGCATATAAAGGTCAAATTTGCTTCATTTTTCGGGTTTCTAGCACTCGCGGCGGCTCTATTTTTGCCGCAAACCAAATCATTCATCCCGTTTTTTCGAGAAAACAGCTTCATCAGAGCCTACAACCTGCCGTTTTATCCGATTTACGCGGCGCAAAAATACATAAAAATGGAGTTTTTCAAGCCTGAATTTAAACAAATCGGCATGGACGCTACGATGAAGCCAAGCCGCGAGCGACGGCTAATGGTGCTGATTGTCGGCGAAACGGCGCGCGCGAAAAACTATTCGCTCGGCGGATACGCTAAAAACGACACGAATTTTTACACGAAAAATGAGCCCAATTTAGTCTATTTTAGCAATGCTCGCTCGTGCGGAACGGCTACAGCCGTCTCGCTGCCGTGCTTGTTTTCAAAATCCACGAGAAGCGAGTACAGTAGCAAAGAATTTAGCGAAAACGCGCTTGATATCCTAAAACGCGCGGGCGTCAAGGTAGTGTGGCTAGGCAACAACTCGGGCAAATGTAAGGGCGTTTGCGACCGCTTGGACGCGGACGACGTCGAGTATTTTGACGCCGGATACGATACGAATATGCTGACCTCCCTCAAAAAACGCCTCACAAATCTCGCGCAAAACGAGATCATCGTCCTGCATCTGCAAGGCTCGCACGGCCCGGCCTACTACGCGCGCTATCCGAGCGAATTTCGCAAATTTACCCCGACTTGCGACACGAGCGAGCTTAGCTCCTGCGATAGCGAGAGCATCGTAAACACCTACGACAACACGCTGCTTTTTACCGATTTTTTCATTGACGAGGTGATAAAGGCGGTCAAGGCTGCTGGCAGCGATAAAAGCGCGGTTTGGTACTTCTCGGACCACGGCGAGAGCCTAGGCGAAAACGGCATCTACCTGCACGGCATGCCCTACGCCATCGCGCCCGAGACGCAAAAGCACATCCCGATGATGGCGTACGCAAGCGACGAAGCGACTCTAGCTCGTCTGCGCGCGCAAAAAGACGACGCCGTCTCGCACGATAATGTTTTTAGCTCGTTGTTGGGGTTTTTTGGGGTGGAGACAAGAGAATACGATAAAAAACTCGACATCTTTAAGTAAGCAACTTCGGCGGCTTGTCTTTTTCCTTTATACATCGTTGGAAATTTCGCCGAAGCTCGGTTACGTATTTCATATACGCGCCCTCGCTCGGCTCATTTCCGCCTCGTCTAAAGGAAAAATACTTCTTTGAGAATTTTGTCTTTAAATTTTACATAAAAAGCTAAGGTGAAGTATCTTGCGATGAATTTAAATGTTGCGACGAAATTTTCGACCGAAGATAGAACATATAGTTCATCGAGGGAGAAAATTTCTAGCTCATTTAAAGGCGCGCAAGAGACAAGCATTTTTATTCAATTTGCTCTCTGCCAGATGAGTTTCCCCCCAAACCCCAGTGCATTATGCGTAAATTTAACCCAGCCTAGGCTCAAAGCATAAAGGCTCGGGTTCATCGCCAAAGCGTAAGGAAAGCGCGCGAAGTAGATTTTGCTTTGCTGCGCGGTCGCGGGAGCGGCTATGGCGCGAAACTGCACGCCCTCTATCTTGCCCACCACCTTCGTATCAAGCGCTATGGTGCCGGCAACGCCAGGCTCAGCCAAAAACGCCTTCACGTGAGCGCTCTGCTCGCCGCCAGCTACGATAAAAGCCAAATTTTCCTCGTCAAAGGCGTAAAAGCAGCTTGCGCAGTATGGCTTGCCCTCGTCTAAAACCGCAAGGCTAAGCAGGTGCATCTTGCGGATAAATTTTAAAATTTTCTCATCCATTTCGTCCGCCTTAAGCGCTAAAAATTTGAGCCAAATTTGCCGAAACCCAGCTAAAATTTAGCGCCAAAAAGCAAGCTAAAACTAGCCAAAAAGCAAAGATAAAAAGCTCTATTTTGACAAATTTAGCTCCCGCTTTTTCGCGTTTAAGTAAAGCCACCCCAAGCCCGGCCGCAAAGCCGCCGATAAAGCTAAAATAGTGCACCGCCGCAGGCTTAACGAAGCTTGGCAGTTTGCCTGCAAAAAATAGCGAAAATATCGTAAGTGAGATCAAATTTGCCAGTAAAAAATAAAACGCGACGACGGGAATTTGCGGGAAAAATCCGTGCAAAACAAAGCTCAAAACGGTCGCGCTAATGAGCAAAAATACGCGCGTTGCAAAACAGCACATTTTCATCCTTTTTTTGCGTGATTTTAGCGCAAGGGCTATTAAGAAAAAAGAAATTTAACCGATATAAAGCCAAAAGGACGGCAAATCATGAAACTACAAAACTACCAAAGCGCGAGCCTAAACAGCTTTGATTTTAGCTTTAAAACCAGCAGCGGCGACGAAATAAATCTAAAAATGTACGACAACAAAACCGTAGACTACGCCAGCGCCAAAACAGCTGGCGCATCGGCATCTGCGCTCACTCTCACGCACGAGTACGGCTATAGCTTTTCGTATAAAGGCGACGGTCTGGACGCGCGCGATAAAGAGGAGCTGGCAGCCGCTCTAGAAAAGATAGCACCTAGCATCGATAAATTTATGAAAAACGTCAAAGAGGGCGAGGATCCGATATTTTCGCGCGTGACGAATCTCGCAAACTCCCTTCGCAAGGAGCTTCCGGAGGTCAAAGACGCAAATCATAAAAACTTTATCGCAGACGGCACGCTAAAGCTTTTTGATAGGCTGATGGAGCAAAATAAAGCGGACGCCAAGCTGCTGCAAAACTCCAAAAAGCTCTTTGACGAGCTCATTTCTCAGCTGGATAGCTTTAAATTTTACGTTTAGTTCGCGGTTTAAAAATTTCGCTATAATTCATAAATTTTAAAAATAGGAAAATTTATGAACGCGAATGAAAAAATCACCCAAATGCTAAATCTCCAGCAGAGCCTAAACGACGATACCAACGGCATCGGCTGGGAAAACGGCGTAAACAAAAACGGCAAACTCATCAGCTGGAAACGCTGCATATATATGGAGTGCGCCGAGCTCATAGATAGCTTTGCCTGGAAGCACTGGAAAAGCATAAACGCACCAACGAATGAAGAAAATCTGCGCGTCGAGGTCGTCGATATATGGCACTTTTTGATGAGCTTGATGCTCGAGCAGTACAAGCTAAATAATCTGGGCGATATCGCAAAGCTTTCAAGCGACATCTGCGCTAGCAGCGGCTTTGAGGCGTTTTGCCGCGAGCCGTTTAACGTCGCTGATGAAAACATCTACGAGATCATAAACGACGTCGAAATGCTCATAAACAAGTGCTCGGGCTTTGAGTATACGCTCTTTGATCTGCTTAAAATTTACTTCACGATGAGCCTAAAATGCGGCGTGAATCTCAGCTCGCTTTATGAGTGCTACGTCGGTAAAAACGTGCTAAACCGCTTCCGTCAAGATCACGGCTACAAAGATGGCGCCTATAAAAAGGTCTGGAACGGCAAGGAGGATAATGCCGTGATGAACGAGATCCTCGCTCGCGGACTAAAAAGCGTGGATGAGATCTACGCCGCGCTAGAGGCTGAGTACAAGGCGGTTAAATAAAATTTGCGAGCTAAATTTACGCTTAGGTCGTTAAATTTAGCCAAAATTTTTGCGATTTAGCTTAGCGGTTTAGGTCGCTGGCGTTTAGCCAGCAAAATTTACGCCGCATGCAAGTCTCGCGCCACCAAAAAGCGGGTCAAATTTGAGCAAATTTAGCTAAATTTGCAACCAAATTTAAATCGGTTAAATTTAGCCGCGAAGTCTATGCGCGTGTTAAATTTGTGCGTCCTAAAAGCATTCGCCGCGTCGATTTGCGTAAAGCAAAAAATGCGCGTCAAATTTAGAAAAGCCGTCGCGCCCAAACGCCCTTTTACCGCATGACGGCATAAATTTAAATAAAATGGAGATTCATTGTTCGCTGATATTTTACGCCTTTCGATAAAGGACCTTTTCACGCCCAAATTTATCGCGCTTTCTATCTTGCCGCTCGTTTTTTCCGCGCTCATCATCGCAGTGATCGCGATGTTTGGCGGACGCGAGCTATACGAGGCGCTAAACGCGGCCGTATCTGGCGAGGCAGGCGCGCTGGCCGAGTACCCAATAGCGGCTAAAATCCTCAGCCTAGGCATCGCAAAATGGCTCATTGGCGCGATATTTTACGCGGTCGGCGCATATCTAGTCGTTATGCTTTCGATTTTTTGCGCGCTCGCGGTCGCGGGCTTTCTCACTCCTACGATCGCCCGCGAGATAAACCGTAGACACTACCGCGTGGACGAGGCGCAGCTAGCAAACGTCAGTCTAGCTCGCCAAACGGCTCTCATGGGTCAAATTTTGCTCAAATTTTTCCTGATCGCGCTTATTTGCGTGCCGATTTTAGCAGTGCCCGCGCTAAATTTCCTCGCCCTGCACCCGGCGTTTTTTTATCTTTATTATTCGCTGCTCTTCATCGACGTCGCGCCAAACGCCCTCTCGCGGCACAAATTCGAGCTTTATTTGCTTGATTGCGGCGGATACAAATTTAAAGCCGCCGCACTGTGCTTTTACCTGCTATGTTTGGTGCCTATTTTCGGGCTTTTCTTGCAGGTTTTTTTCGTTATTTATTTTTCGCATTTTTTCTTTTTACGCGAGACTTCGCGCTTGACGTAAATCATTTCAAATCAGCGAAAAACTAAATAAAATAAGCCGAAATTTTAAAAAAGGAAAACAAATGAGAACTGAAAATATCGTAGTTTGCAACGTCTGCGGACAAAAAAGCACGGAAAATGAAAACGCCGTATTCGTCCGCGCCCATAAAAACGGCGAAGAGGTCGATATCTGCACGGCGTGCATCCCTAGCGTCATCCACGGCTCGGGCCTAGTCGTTCGCAGCAACGACGAAATCAAAGAGGATATGTAATCAAATTTAGCCCACTTTGGGCTAAAATTGATTTTTTACTATTTTAACCCGCCCAAATTTACTCCAGCTTTTTCAAATTTACCGCTTTAAATAGATTAAAAACAAGCCTACAAATCTAATCCATATTTGCAGTAAACTCAAATTTAGCTAAAAATAAATTTAACGAAACCGACCGCAAATTTGCCGATAAATTTCAAATTTAACTAAAGCTCGTACAAATATGCAAAATCGCGCAGCTATGAATTTCAAGCTCCTAAATTTAACACAACCGTATCCGAGACGATCAAAATTCACGCTAAAGCGCAAAATAATGTCACGATAAATTTACTAAAAAATTACGTTTGATAAATTTAGTTTCGATACGTAACACTTATCGCCTAAAATAAAAATATAAAAATAAATTTAAATAAAAATTTTTTCTAGGAGAGTTAATATTCAACTACGAAAATTTGACGAATAGGAGCCAAAATGAGCGAGTACATCGAAAAAACGATGGAGTGGATAAAAAAGACCAATCCGGGCCAAGGCGTCTTTGTCCAGGCTGCGACCGAGGTGCTAAACAGCCTCGAGCCGCTTATAAAAAAAGAGAGCAAATACCAAAAACACGCGATCCTAGAGCGTATCGTGATACCTGAGCGCACGGTGATCTTTCGCGTCACGTACACGGGCGATGACGGTAGACCGCAGGTGCATAACGGCTACCGCGTGCAGTTTAACTCAGCCGTGGGCCCCTATAAAGGCGGCATCAGACTGCATCCTAGCGTGGATCTTGGCGTGCTAAAATTTCTAGGATTTGAGCAAATTTTTAAAAACTCGCTCACGGGCGTAAATATCGGCGGCGCAAAAGGCGGCAGCACCTTTGATCCAAAAGGCAAGAGCGAGGGCGAGATAATGCGCTTTTGCCAAGCATTTATGAGCGAGCTATACCGCCACATCGGCAACACCGTGGACGTGCCCGCAGGCGACATCGGCGTGGGCGCGCGCGAGATCGGCTATATGTTTGGGCAGTATAAAAAACTCACGGGTAGATTTGACGGCATACTAACGGGCAAGGGGCTAAACTGGGGCGGCAGCCTAGCGCGCACGGAGGCGACCGGATACGGGCTGGTATATTTCACGCAAAACATGCTGCAAAAAGCGGGCCTTGGGCTAGAGGGCAAAAAATGCAGCATAAGCGGTAGCGGAAACGTCGCCATCTACACGGCAGAAAAGCTCTATCAAGTAGGCGCACTGCCTATCACGGTTTCTGATTCAAACGGATACGTTTACGACGCTGAAGGCATCGATCTAGCGGTGCTTAAAGAGCTAAAAGAAGTAAAACGCGCGCGCCTTAGCGAATACGTCAAATTTAGACCGAACGCAAAATACGTAAGCGTAAGCGAGTACAAAGAGGGCAGAAACGGCGTGTGGGACGTGCCGTGCGACGGGGCGTTTCCGTGCGCGACGCAAAACGAGCTTCACCTAGCCGACATAAAGACGCTCTACGCTAACGGCTGTCGCTTCGTCGCCGAGGGAGCAAATATGCCAAGCACGCTTGATGCGATAAATTTTATGCTAGCGCAAAAGGATTTTTACTTCGCTCCGGCAAAGGCGGCAAACGCGGGCGGCGTGGGCACGTCAGGCCTAGAGATGATGCAAAACGCCGGCATGAGCTCGTGGAGCTTTGAGGAGGTCGATCGCAGGCTGCACGGCATAATGAACCACATTTTTGAACTAAGCTACGAGACGAGCAAGGAGTTTGGCGACGAGGGAAATCTGGTGCTTGGCTCAAATATCGCGGGCTTTCGCAAGGTAGCCGACGCGATGATAGATCAGGGGTATGTGTAAATTTGCCTTTGGGGCTCGTTTTGTTGCGCTTTTGCAAACGAGCCTCTTTTAGCGGTTTTGCTTCGCTGCGGCAGGTCTGTTTTACCGTCCTGCGCGTAAAACGCGGGCAATAAAGCCAAAACCGCCTAAATTTGCTAGCTTTAAATTTAACGCCGAATTTACCGGCGGCGCAACCCTGCAGCCGTCAAATTTACAAAGCCGCGCCGACCGAAACGAGCCAAGGCTCGGTTAAATTTATAAGCCTCAAATTTGAGTTAAATTTGAGAGCAAATCACAAAACGACAAGGCGAGCCGAAGCGGTCAAATTTACAAGGCGGGCACGCACGCCTCATACCCAAGACGCATAAATTTATCCGCCCTGCCGCGTATCCCTGCCCCTGCCCGCGTTATTTTTGATTTCGCGTAGCATAAATTTACGCCGCTTCTCGCCCGCTGCGGCTCACAGCGGATGCGTCAGGCAGCACTTTCTAGTTACTTGCTCGATGTACTCCACGCTCAAATTTAGCCCGTAAAGCTTGCTTAGGTGTTCACTCTCGATGATCTCGTCCACGGTGCCAAAAGCCACCTCGCCCCCGCCCTTAACTAGCGCCACGTAGCCGCCTAAAAGCACGGCGAAATCGGGATTATGCGTGGTTAGCACGATGGTGTAGCCTTGCTCTTTTAGCTGCTTAACGGTGCGTAGGAATTTATACTGATTGCCAAAGTCCAGTGCCGAGGTCGGCTCGTCAAACACGATGATCTCGGGCTTTGCCGCCATCGCGCGCGCGATCGAGCACATCTGCTTTTGTCCGCCGCTCATCTGAGTGATAAATTTATCCTCAAGGTGCGTGATTTCAAGCTTTGCGGTAAATTCCTTCGCTATCGCCGTATCCTCCTCGCTAGGCCGCGCAAAGATACCCAGATGCGCCGCTCGCCCCATCGTGATAAACTCAAGACCCGTGTAGTCGTACTCGCAGATCTCGCTCTGAGCGACGTAGGCCATGATTTTGGCGCGCTCTTTGTTACTGAGCTCGGCGCTATTTTTGCCGCTGAGCCAAACTTCGCCCGAGTGCGGCGCCTGCGTGCCGCTGATTAGGCTTAGCATGGTCGATTTGCCCGCGCCGTTTCGACCCAGTATCGTTAGTATCTCGCCCTTGCCGACGCGTAAATTTACGTTTTCTAGCCTACCGGCGCCGTTTGGATAGGCGAAATTTAGATTTTTTACTTCTAACATCACGCGACCTTTTTGTTTCGCCAGAGTACCCAGACGAAAAATATCGTGCCGATAAAGCCCGTAAGTACGCCCAGAGGCACCTCGCTCACGCTGATCGTGCGCGCTAAGGTATCTACAAATAGCAAAAATATCGCACCCATAAATATGCTCGCAGGCAGGCTGCGGACGTTGTTTGCGCCAACCAGCATACGCGCAAGGTGCGGCATCAGCAGCCCCACCCACGCCACGATACCGCTCACGCACACGCTGCACGCGGTTAGTAATGTCGCACAGACGA
Organism: uncultured Campylobacter sp.; assembly: GCA_938046705.1. The sequence goes on from CALIWP010000414.1 coordinate 10,765, forward strand.
TGATGACGCCGCGCTCGAGCGTTACGTTTACGCCCAGTCTAGCCGCGCTCTCATCACCTAGTGAGAGTAGGTTTATCCTCCAGCTCATCGCAACGAGTAGCACCGCGCAGGCTATCATCACGGGCGCTATAAATTTAAGATTATCCGCGTCGATCTTAGCTAGACTTCCCAGCTGCCAGTAAACGATGTCTGGTAGCTTGGTCTCTGGGTCGGCGACGTATTTTAAAAAGCCGATCACCGAGGCCATGAGGCCGCTAACTATGATACCTGAGAGCACCAGCATCAGCGTGCTAGAGCGCCCCATCAGACGCGGTATGGATAGCGTCATACCTACGGCCGCGAGCCCGCAGACGAAGGCTAACGCCTGCACCCAAAAAAGCGATAAATCAAACATGATCGCAAGTGCGGCACCGACGCAAGCTCCGGCTGAAACGCCCAGCAGATCAGGGCTAACCAGCTGGTTGCGAAAGACGCCCTGATACGCCGCTCCGCTGATGCTAAGCGCGGCTCCGACGAGGACGGCCGCGATAATGCGCGGTATGCGGATGTTTTCGACGACGTTTTGGATATTTGCCGCGGCGTCCGTCGGCACTCCAAAAAAGCTACCGATCACGCTAAGTACGTCACCCGGCGCCACGTAAAACCTGCCGACGCCAAGCGCGATCACGCCGCAAACTACGGTCAGCACGGCCAGTAAAATCAGCGTAAATTTAAAACTAATATTTTTCATCTTTCTCCTAAAATAAAATCTCCGTCCACGGCAGCGCCGCGCAAAATCGCTCGCCTCAAGAGTCAAATTTGCCATTTTGGCTCATTTTGGCAGCCTTTGCGACATATTCGTCCGTTGCGGCGGAGCTTCGCTAAATCTTTTTGTTTTTGCGCTTTTTGCGGATCTCGAGCCGTCTAAGCCTTTATCTCGCGTTTGCGTTTGCCGCTTTAGCCGTCGCAAGCTCGGCTCGCAACCTACGACCGAGAACCCGCCCTAACCGCCAAATGGCTTTACGATTACGGTCAAATTTGACTGCGCATTTTTGTTTTTACGACTCGGTCGCTAGCGGTAAATTTAAGCCTAGTAACGCGCTATCAAATTTAAATTTGACGTTTCCGCAAATTTTCGCTGCGCCAAATTTGACCGCAAGCTTCCGCAGCGTCAAATTTAAGCTATTTTACGACGCGGTCCATCCATCTAAAAAGCTCGTCCAGATCGTAGTCGCCGCCGTGACCTTGCCCCCAAGGCACCGCAAAATCAACCGTCTTGCCCGCATTTTGTAGCCCTAGCGCCAAGATAAGCGGCACCGCTAAAGCCGTATCGGAGTCCGCAGCACCATGCCTGATACGGTAAAATTTGGCCGCGTTTGCGTTACCTAGATAGTTCATCGCATTTGCCATTTTTATGATTTTAGCGTCTGCGATCTCGCCTCCGCCGCGTTTGGCGCTAAATTCTGTAAAGTGCTTTGCCACAGTGTCTGCATCGCCGAAAAAGTCGTTTTCGGGATTTTCGAGCCTTAGCCCGTCAAAAGCCGGCACGGCTTTCGCGCGCGACATGGATAGGACATAGTCGTCAAATTTAAAATCATAGCCGAGCGTGCAGCCCTGCGTCTCAAGCGTGAAAAACTCGGGCTTTAGCAGGCTTTTGTCGCGGCTTTTTGCAGCGGCATAGGAGTCTGCGAGCGTCTTTTTGACATACTCTTTAAAGCTGCCCTCGCCGCTAGGCTCAAGCGTGAGCGCGCGGCCTTTGGCGTCTTTTAAATTTAGGGAATTTACATAGGCGGGAAAGGCTGATTTTAGCGCGGCGGAGAGCTCTTTTTGCTCTGCGGTTAGCTCGCCTGAGACGGTTTTTGGCTTGCCGCTTCGGTCGTTAAACCCAGCCGCGTCAAGCGCGCTAAAGTCCATTTTTTCGTATTTCGTCTGCGCGCCAAACATCCACTCGTAGGCCGCGTCGGCGTTTTCTAGGTTCGTAACCGGGCAGTAGGCGGAGACGGCGTAGATCTCGTCGCTAGCCTTTGCGGCTCCGAGTGCGGCTAGATAGGGCTCAAACTCGCTCGCGTCCGCCGAGACGCCCAGTAGCGCCGACATCGCTCCGCCAGCGCTCGTGCCGTTTGATATGATTTTATTTGCGTCGCCCGCCATCGCCGCGTCGTTAAATTTGAGATACCGCACGGCGGCTTTTAGATCAACGATGGCTGCGGGCGCTTTGCCGCTAAATTTGCCGTTTACGTCCTTTAGCGTCCTACCTCTAGCTCCCGGAGCTGCGACGACGTAACCGCGCTCAAGCGCCGCTAGTACCGCGTTTGGCTTGCCGTTTTTATCAAGCGCGGGCGTAAAAGGCTCGCCCGGCATATATCCGCCGATAGAATTTGGCAAAAATATCGGCGCGCTTGATGCGTCAAATTTGCCCGTATCGCTTTTGCCATCCTCAAAATACTGCGACGGAACGTAAAAATTTAGCATCTGAAACCGGCTATCAACGGGGTTTGCTACGTAAACTATCCCCTCGTAGGCTCTAAATTTGACCTCTTTTTCGCCAGATTTTATAGAGCGCGTTTCAAATTTATCCGGGTCAAATTTCAGATCCGCCGCCTGCGCGCTAATCGCCGCGCACAGGCAAGCCGCCGCGCTAAATGCAAGCGCCCTCTTTCTCATCTTTGTTTCCTTTTGATTTTGCGGGATTTACCCGCAAACGAGCTCAAATTTGACTATTTGCTACCGTCCGGGTTTAGCCCTTTTAGGATGTAGTCAAACTCCGCGTCGCTAAGGTCGTAGTTCATAAATTTCTTATAAAACGCCTTAGTTTTGGCTTTTACGTCGACGTCTTTAAAGAGCTCTGGCTGAACGATAGTAGCCGCCCACAAAATTTGCAGTGCAGACTCCGCACCGTATCTATCCCAGCTAAACACGCCTTTTGGGTTGCCGTAGACTTTTTTGTTTTTGACCGCTTTTAGCCCTGCAAATACGGGATCGGCGTAAATTTTCTCAACCGCTTTTTGGTTATCCGCGCCGCCAACGATGATGATATCAGGGTCTGCCGCCACGATCTCTTCGGCCGTGATTTCTATCATGCTGCCCTCTTTTTGCACCGCGTTTTTACCGCCCGCGTATTTCACCCACGTGTCGATGATCGTTTTGGTGCCGTCGATTTTTAGCAGGTTTGCGCCACCAACGATGTGTAGCACTTTAGGGCGTGCAGCGTCGTCTAGTTTGTTCGTGCGCTCGGCGACTAGAGCGATGTTAGCATCTAGATTTTCGTTTAGCTCTTTTGCCTTGCTAGCCGCGTCGCCGCCGATTAGCTCAGCCGTTAGCAGCACGCTTTTTTTCATATCGTCGTAGTCGCGAAAGATCAAATTCGCCGCGCTAAAGCCGTTTTTAGTAAGATTTTCTTGGAAGTTTTTATTTGACACGACGACTACGTCGGGCGCTAGTTTAACGAGCTCCTCGATCTGGATGTCGTTGCCGTTTAGCGCGGCCGGCACCTCTGCTATGCGCGGGTAAATTTTAGCAAACCACTTATTTTTCTTGATTTGATCGGTTGTTGTTACGATCTTGTCCGCGCCGCCTAGTACCAAGATCACTTGGTTGTTCGCGTGCCAAAGCGCGGCTATCTTTTGCGTTTGGGCCGGGATTTTGACCTCGTTGCCCGTCATATCGGTGATGGTTTTAACCTCGGCTCCAAGTGCTACTACAGCGCTTAAAAGCAGGGTCGTGAGAAATTTTTTCATCTTTTGCTCCTTGTGAAATGTAAATTTATAATATTACAAAAATGCATATTAAAATTTGTGGAATATTACAGAAAAGCATATTAAAATAAGATATATTTTTAAATTTTAAGAAATCAGTAAAATTTGAGGCTAAATTTGAAAGACAAATTTTAAAAGCCCCGCCCGCGGTTTTGCGAACGGGGCTAAAAATCACTCGTGATGATAGTCGTCGTATATGACCTTGTTGGTTTGGAATTTGATGCGTTTTAGCTCGCGAATACGCAAAAATTCATCCTCCTCGATCCTTTGGATCTGGATGGCGGCCTTAAAGGTCGGAGTCTTACTGATAAAGTCCCAGCCGTTGCTGGTTAGCTCGTTGCAGCAGCTCTCCCAGTAGTGGTAGGTCATCTGTATGACGCCGTCTGGGACGATACCAGTGACGTCAGCTTTGATGACGATGTAGCCGTATCTACTCCATGCCTTGATGAAGTCTCCTTGCTTGATACCGTAGCGCTCGGCCAGCTCAGGGTTCATCTCCGCGATCGGTCCGATACTGTCGCCGCCCTCTTCGATAGCTTTTGATCGTCTAGTCATGACGCCGCCGGCGTACTGATAGACTTTACGCGTAGTTAGCAGCTGTATCGGATACTCGGCGTCGGTCGGCTCGTCCACGCTACCGGCCATCACTTCGTATTCAGGCGGTAAATTTACGCGTTTAGCAAACTCGGCTTTTGCCGGCTCGATATCCGCGACGCTCTTTACGTGCAAGCAAGGGATAAATTTACCTTTGCCGTCGGGCGTAAAGAATTTTTTATCTAGATATAGGCTCTGTCCGCCCATGTCGTTTTCATCAGGGCACGGCCAGTGCAAGCCGTGGTGCTTTTTGATGCGGTAGTAGCTCATGCCGCCGTATCTTCTAGGATCGCACTTGCGCACCTCTTCCCAAATTTCTTCAGGCGAGTTAAAGTTAAATCCCTCGGTCGCTCCGAGCCTTCGCGCGATCTCGCAGATGATCCACCAGTCTTGTCTGGCGTCTCCCGGAGGCGTGATGACGTGCTCGTTGTGCTGGACGCGGCGCTCGGCGTTGGCGTATAGGCCCTCTTTTTCGCTACTTGCCACACCCGGTAGCACGACGTCGGCTTTACGCGACGTTTCGGTTAAAAATATATCCTGAACCACGTACATATCTACTTTAGAGATCGCTTTTAGGAAGTGGTTGGTGTTTGGATCGGTCATAACCGGGTTTTCGCCCATCGTCCAGAAAAAGTGCACCCTGCCGTCAAGGATGGCATTTGGCACTTCGGTTTTATGGATGCCGATTTTACCGTTTAGAAAGCCTGGCTCTAGATGCCAAACCTGCTCAAACCACTCGCGCTGTTTAGGATCGGTTACCGAGCCTAAATTTGGGAAAATATTCGGCAACACGCCCATATCGCAGCAGCCTTGGACGTTTTCTTGTCCGCGTATCGGTAGGTCGCCGCTACCTAGCTCGCAGATATTTCCCGTTAAAAGGAATAAATTTGAGATATCGCAAACCGCGCCTACGCCGTGGTTAAAGTGCGTGACGCCCATACCGTGCGTGATGACCGCAGGTCTGATAGTCGCGTACATACGAGCCGCTTTTCTCACGTCCTCAGGATTTAGGTTGGTGTAGCTAGCGATGGCTTCAGGCGAGTAGTCCTTGACCGCTTCGCGCACGTATTCTACGCCTTTGGTGCATTCGTTTACGAAGTCCCAGTTAACTAAATTTTCCTCGAAAATAACGTAAATGAGAGAGTTTATAACCGCGATATTGTGCTCGGGCGCTAGCTGCAAATGCACGTCCGCTCGGCTGGCAAATTCCGTTTTTATCGGGTCTACCACGATGAGCTTAGCGCCGCGGTTTAGCGCGCGCTGTATGTGCATCGCCGCGATCGGGTGGCCGTTTTCGGGGTTTGAGCCGATCATCAATATACAATTACTATAAGGTCCGATCTCCGTAAAGCTGTTTGTCGCCGCTCCGTTACCGATTGTTTTGGCAAGACCTGCCACAGTCGGAGCGTGTCAAATTCTAGCGCAGTGATCGACGTTATTCGTGCCGATTACGGCGCGCATTATCTTTTGCGCGACGTAGTTGTCCTCTAGCGTACAGCGAGCCGAGTAGTTGCCTACTAGCGCGTCAGGGCCGTATTTTTCCTTGACCTCTTTCATCTTTGCGACGACTAGATCGAGCGCTTCGTCCCAGCTAGCCTCCTCGAGATCTCCGTCTTTGCTAAATACGCCGTCTTTTTTGCGGATTAGCGGCTTTGTTAGTCTGTCGGGCGCCCCCACGTAGTCCCAGCCGTAAAAGCCCTTTAAGCACAGATTTCCCTGATTTACGGGGTTATCCTGCACTCCAAGCGCGCTTCTTATCACGTTGTTTTCGACGTGAAGCTCGACCTGACAGCCCGTGCCACAGTATGGACATATGACTTTGCCGGTCTTTGTCATTTTTTCTCCTTTCCCGATGTGCAAAATTTGCATATTTATTAAATATGAAATATTCGCATATTTGTCCTTAAAAGATAATAAATTCTCTTAATCTTATAAATCAGTTTTCAAATTTAAGATTTAGTTTATATTTTATATCTGTAAACAAAGCTATAATAGCTGTAAAATCGCATTTTCTAGCGTATCATTTTAGTTACTTATAAAGACGTGTTGAGAGATCTTATTAAGATAAGGATTAGAAATTGTATTAATGTAACTTAAAATTCTACTTCAACGCTTAATCAAATTTGATCCGTTTGTGAGGCGTAAAGCGAGCAAAAGACAGTTAAAATTTGTAAGCTTAAATTTGATAGCGCGAGCGTTTTGGCGTTAAATTTATTTTGAATTATTTTTGGAGTGCGATAAATTTATCGTGGGTTTTGGCGAGCTAAATTTGACCGCCGACCCCACGAAACTAAATTTAGCTTCGCGAGCGAGCCGCGCAAATTCTGCCAAATTTGACCCGTTTGGCCAGCCGTCAGTCCGCAAAACCGAGTCAAATTTGACGCGTTATTAAAGAGCTTGGCGAGCCAGCTTGCTCCAGACCCTTAAGCCGAACGGATCAAAATCCGTGCGCCTTTTTTAGCTCCGGATCGATCGGCTTTTTCATGCCGTCTTTGGTCACGCTCACGTAGGTCGCGATCGCGGATGTCACGTGTATGCGCTCGCGAAAACCCGCCGCATTTAGCCGCAGCGCCGTGACTTCGATCTTGGTTTTGATCGAGGTGTTGCCCACGTCCGTTATCTTGGCGTAGCAGCTCACGACGTCGCCGACGAAAACGGGCTGTTTAAATATAATCTCTTGCATCGAGATCGTCACGACGCGCTCGGGCGACAGCTCCCGCGCGGCCTGTGCGCCGGCAAGATCGATCTGGCTTAGTATCCAGCCGCCAAATATATTGCCCGCCGAGTTTGTGTCTTTTGGCAAGGCGACTTGTTTTATGCGCGGCTCGCCCATGCCTTCTAGCATTTCTTCCATTTTTATCCTTTCGTTTTAGATTCGTAAATTTAGCGACTATTTACCACGTTTGGCTTGCTTACCCTCAAGTAAATTTAGCACGATTTCATCAAATTTGACATGTTTGCCCACCGATAAAGCCGAATTTGCGCCGCGATTTAGCCCAAGCAAATCAAATTTAACTTTTTAATTTTACGCCCGAATTTAAATGCAAAGAACCCGGACTCGCAGCAAATTCGGTAAATTTGCGGAGCGAGACGTACAAATTTAGGCCGCAAAACCCATATCCAAAAAATGCTAAACTCAGCGTCAAAAAGGTGCGGGTCTGGCCCGCTAGAAAAAGGCAAATTTGACGTAAATTTTGGGTCAAATTTGTATGCCGGGGTCGCCAGATTTAGCGCAAATTTGCCTCGGACTACTTTTCTCCAGCTTGCCATTTCTCCCATTCGCCGCTCTCGTCAAGCTCGTTTCCGATAGCCTTGTAGCGGGCGTAGTAATGCTCTACAAAGGCCCTTGCCTGCGCGTGTTTAGGCAGGTAGCTTTTGCCCTCTTTGTCGCAAAATTTCGCCAAAAACTCGCCCGCAGGAGCGCGCCTTGCGTAGTGAAGCGCCAAATTTTTGTAGTTTGCGAGGCAAATTTCTTTAAATTTAGCGTAGTGCTCGCGGTCAAATTTGACGAGTAAAGCGCCATCCGCAAAACTAAGCGCGCCCGAGTCAAACAGCAGGCTCAGGTGTATGAGCCCCTCGCAGTAGTACGCGCGCACCTCATCGACCTCGCGCCACGCGATGAGTCCGACCGCGCGGGCGATCAGCTCGTGAAATACGCTCATCTCGTAGCTCGCCTCGCCGCCGATAAAGAAATTTACCAGCCCGCCCGTGGTCGCCTTGTACTCCTCGATAAATTTAAACTCGCCGTCTGCGTTCATCGCCTTTTCCGTGTCGGTGCCGACGAAAAGTATGTGCCCAAACTCGTGGCCGATCGTGGAGATTTCGTATGTTTTCTTCCAAATTTGCGGCTTTTTAAACAAAATTTCGCGCCCGTAGTCCAAAAACTCGCGCGAAAAAATCTCCTCGCTAAGCTTCATAAACGGCCGCGCCTTGGCGCTCTCGTAAACGTGCTCCACGAAGGCGAATATCTTTTTGCCGAGCTCCTTGCTCACGGTCTCGTCGTTTGGCACGACCTGAGCCGAAAATAGCCCGTTTAGCTCGGCGCCGTAGTAGATCATCGGCACACTGATATAGGTTTGCGTTCTAGCAACGTTTTGCGTGACTTGGCGTGCTAGCGCGGCGTCCTTGATACCGCACTGCTCGCAAATTTGCTCGTAGGCGCGGATGACGCTAGCTTTAAATTTCTCCTCGTCAAAGTCGCTCGCACCCGCTAGCCTCACGTCCCACTCGAGCGCGACGGCGTGCGTGTAGGCATCCTCGTAGTACTCGAGCGGATGGCCGGGCTGCAGCAGGCCTTTTACCTCCATCCACGCGCGCTCGGCGTCCTGCCATGCTGGGATCGTGCGGTCGTTTTCGCGCTCGCAAAACGCCGCCTTTAGCTTTTCAAAGTACGTTACGTAGGCTCTTTGCTCGTCGTTTGCGGCTAGCGATTTTATATTTTTGATTAGCGCGTCCAGAGCGTCAGCCACGCGTTTTACTTCTTTTTCAAAAGCCGCGGCATACGGCGCGAAGGCGTATTTTTCGCCGTTTTTTATAACTGCGCCGTAGCTTCGCTCGCCCTTTTCGTCGCCGTCTTTTTGGTAGAGGCGGTTTTCGTCGATAAATTTGATCGCCTCGGCCATGCTTGCAAATTTAGCTTCAAATTCTTTATTCGTCGTTTGCAGGATTTGCCTATCCCACGCGCTTTGCCACGCATTCATCGCTAGTCCCGCGCCGTGCATGCCGCTAAGTAGCGCCAGGTAAAACTCATCTAAAATTTTCTCCTCTTTTACCCGCGCCAACAGCTTTTCAAAACGCGCCTCGTAAAACTCGCGCACGAGCTCAAAAGCTTCGTCTTTTATGCGCCCTATCGCGGCCTCCTCGCGCCCTTGTTTTTTTAGCTCGTTTTCTAGCGGCTCAACCTTTAGATCGACTATGCGGCGCAAAACCGCGACCTTTTCGCTCTTCTCGCCCTTAAAACCCGCGATTTTTAGTATATTTTGCACGACATCGCTAGGATTATTCAGCTGCCTATACATCGCGTTTAGTTCATCTTTGCCGGCCGCTACTAGCTCGTTTAATCTTTTAAAATCGTTCACGTTTATCCTTTTTAAAATTTGGCGTATTTTAGCTTAAATTTGATGCATATCGCGTTAAAAATGAGTAAGCGGGGGTTAAATTTGAAGATGTGGACGGCTAAATTTGCGCCGTAAAGAGATTGGTTTATAAAGCTCAAATTTGCATTTATATAAAAACGGGGCACGGGGTCAAATTTGGAGGTCAAATTTAAGTCCGCGCGAGTAAATTTCGCTAAATTTAACGCTTTAGTGAGTAGCAATTTAAGAAATTCGAGATTTTACTGTGAAGTAGTTAAAAGTAAAACATGATGAGCTGGTTGCTTTTGGATTTTATTGAAATGCTTTAGATTGTAAAAATAGAGGATGGTGGTTAGAGGCGACTTGCAGAAGTGTATTAAAGCACCTATACATCGCTGTTTGATAGGTACATTTGAGATAAAAATGTCAAAATGTGAACTCAATGTTCCTAAGTTTCACGAAATCTGAAAAATGGTTATGAAAATTCCGGTTTTCAAACTATTATTTCTGTAATGCCGTATTATAGGGCTTTTGTAAGCGTTGAGGTTTATTTTTTAAGTTTAGGGGGCTTAAGGTATCTCAATATTAATTTTTTTACTTAAGATTTTGTATTTTTGTGGCGTTTTTTGGCTCGAGGCTTAATTAAGCTTCGATGTCTTAAAATTGACTGATGTTTCACGCTTGCCACTCGTTGGCTTTGTAAATGCCTAAAAGTTTAATGGCGTCTTTGTCGATTAAATACGGCATTACGTAACCTTTGGCAATAAGCTCTCTTTTATCGTCCGTTATCGCTCGTCCTAGTCGCGGGTTGTCGCTCAAAAGCTCCACGGCGTCCAGTAGCTTACCGACAAAACCCTGCGCTCTGTTTGGGCTATCCTTTGCGATGAAGTCAAATACAACCCTTAGCTCGCGGTTAAAGCGTGCCGTGCGCTTAATTACCATTTGGCTATCTCGTCGCGTATTCCCTCTAGCGGATAGGTTTCAAGCTCGCCGCGCCTGATCGCTTCTATGTCGGCTTCATATTCGCTAAAGCGCGATTGATATTTAGCCTCATCGCTTAGGCTTAGCTTCACGCCGTCAAATTTAGCTAGCGTGATTAATATCTCTCTCGCCTTTTCTATGAAATCGGCGTTATCCGTCCGTATGGTTAGAGTTTGCATATCCTAGCCTTTGTTTTAAAATCCTATGAGCCATTTTAACCGCTTAGGGCTTATTATTTTATTAGGCGGCTAAACTTGACTACTTTACAGACTTAGAGTAAAATTGCGACTAGTCGCAAAACTTTCCAAAGTCTGTAAAAATTTTAAAAACCTGACAATAGTAAGGGAAATGCCGCTACGCCGACCCCCACACCCTAGCCTTACTACAAAGAACCTAAGAAAATCTGCTTCAATAAAAAAATGGAGGCGAAATATTTTCACTGTGGCAAGTCGTTACGGTGCGTTCTGGTTGTGTG
>CALIWP010000415.1 GCA_938046705.1 uncultured Campylobacter sp.
GCGCCTCGCGCCCGATCTGCTCGCGCTGTTTTCCAAAAGCGGCTTTAGCGGCGAGCTGCGCAACCTAAAAAGCGATAAAATTTTACTCTTTTCGCTTGATGATTTTAAAATTTTGCTTTAAATTGCGCGTTAAAAAAGCCCGATGGTAGCGCATACAATTACACGCCCAAGCAAATCGCTTGGGCGTGCTTTTAGAAGATGTATCGCTTTAAATTTAGAATTGCCGAGTTGCAATCAATATAAATTCCGCTGCTTTAAAATTTCAAGCGGCGGAATTTTGTAAAATTTCAGTTTGTGCGGGCGGCTGTGCTGCGCGCGACTTGCACTACCGCGAGCAAACTCGCGCTGTCCGCGCATAAACCTCGCGCCCTAAATTCCTCAAATTTAGACTATTTTTTCACCTTGATCACGTATGGCACCGATTTGATCACACCTTTGGAAAAGAGCGTCTTGGTGTCCGCATATACAGCGTCAAGCTCGGCTTTTGAGACGTCCGCATCGCTTACCTGCGCGTCCTTGTTATAGTATTTCTCGATCACGTCGATCGCGCCCTTTTGATCGCTCGGAGAGAGGGCTTTTAGATGCTTTAAAACCAGCGCCGATTTGATAAACGCGCTCTTGCCGTGCACTGGCGCAAAGATCAATTTTACGTTGCTGTTGCGAAGGTGCTTTGTGATCCTCTTCATCTCCTCGGCGCAATACGGACACTCTGGATCGCCCACGATATAGGTCATATATGGGTTATTTTTATCAAACGACTCTATATAGGCAAATCTCGCGGGATCTATGCTCTTTAGCAGCTCAAGCGCGGCGGTATCCCTGGCATCCTTTAAAATTTGAGTTCTCATCTTAAATAGCGCCGCGTCCGCTCCGTCCGCAAATTTGGGCTCCTCAGTTACTGCCACTAGGCTTTTGCCGTCGTCGCTAGCTAAAAACGCCTCTTTTTTATCGCCAGAGCGGACGATTAGTAAATTTAGCCCGTTTAGCGAGTTTAGTTTGTCGATCGA
>CALIWP010000416.1 GCA_938046705.1 uncultured Campylobacter sp.
GCTCGAAAAAGCCGGCATCGTAAAGGCTAAAGATGGCGAATACGACCTTAGAAATACAGTTAGTCCATTATTAAGAGAAGCGAGTGATTTTTTAAATGGATTTGACAAGACACTTCGCGAATTTAGAGGCGCGCTTCAAAGGCTTGAAGATAATCCTTACGAGTTTTTCTTTACAAATCCAGTGCCAAACGACAAAGGAGATAAAAAATGAGAAATTTGATATACATAGCGGCTGCTTTTTTCTTTTTTGGCTGCTCGCTAAAGACAGATGTGCCGCAAGCTACCATGTATGAAATTCACTACTCAAACAAAGAATGCTCGGCTGAAAATAAGCAAAAAGAGCTAAAAAATGTATTTATCGAAAATGTGAGTGCTCTTGATATGGTTGATACTAGAAAAATTTTGATTGTGGCTGAAAATAACAAAATCAGATACCTAAGTGATGCTAAATTTGTCTCTGAGCCAAGTGAAATGGTTTATAAATCGCTTGTAAAAGGGCTTTATTCAAATTGTGCTGCTAAGCCGATATTTTCACCAAATGCAAAAGATCTTAGACTAAAAGTAAGCATCATCTCACTGCAAATAAGAGGCGACAAAGCCGAAGTTTCGCTAGCTTACGAGCTATTTAACGCAAACGCCTCGCTAAAATCAGGCATGATCACAAAAGAAATTTTTTGTCCAGATCCAAGCTCAAGTACTATTTTTGATACGATAAATAAGGCTACAAATTTAGCAATCGATACGCTAATCTCTGAAATAATCTCTTAAATTTTCTTGGCTGTAAATTTCTAAATTTATAGCCAAAATAGCTTATTTTAAAGACCTTTTGTTATAATGTGAGCTTTAAAATACGGAGAATTGATGAAGAAAATTTTAATAATCGCAGATGGAACTTTCGCAAGAAATTTTTTAAACAGACTGCTTGAAACAAAATCAAATTTGCACCACTATATCGTTGTTTCAAGTGAGGATTACAGTCAAAAATCAAATTATGAAAATTTTACATTTTACCAGTTTGACCCAACTAGCCTCTCAAAGTTAAAAAGCGTGAGTGATGGCTATTTTAGTCAGTTTTGCATAGTTTGCGATGATAAAAATGAGGCGATTGCTGTTTATGAAAATTTAAGACAGATCAGTACAAAGACCGAAACTGTTTTTATGAGCTCATGGGAACTTGATGAAAAATGCAAAGAAATATTTGCAAGCGATAAACACTTAAGTGTAGTTGATATCAGAGATATTGCAGCATCAAGGCTTATGGACTATTTACCAGATCTGCCAGTTTTAGCCGATAATATCGGCCTTAGTGAGGGCGAGATCATGGAAGTTAAGGTGCCAATAGGTAGCTCTTATATGTATCGTCACATTAGCTCAGTAGCTCAAAAGAAATGGCGAATAGCTCTCATATATCGAAGCAGCGAGATCATCTTGCCAAAGCCAAATGTAATGATACAGCCAAGCGATATATTACTAATCGTTGGTGATCCAAATGTGCTTCAAAATGTTTATCGCTCGATCAAGCGTGAAAGTGGACAGTTTCCAAGTCCATTTGGTAGCAACATCTATGTGCTGATCGATATGATCTCAATGGATAAAGAACGTGTTAGCAAGCTTATAAAGGATAGCTTGTATTTGCATTCAAAGCTAAATAATAAACGCCTTTTTTTTAGAGTGATAAATCCAACTTTAGGTGAAAATTTAGATACTTTAAAAGCGATAAAAGAGAAAAATATCATTGTTTTGATGGATTATTTTAATAGTGATAACAAATCTATAAAATATGATGTTTTAAAGCACGACATCGGCCTAATCTTAAGCGATAATAAATACTTTTTTAAATTTAAGAAGCTATTTTATGAGCTAAAACTTCCAGTGCTAAAAACAGGCAAAATTTTGCTTTCAAATATAAAAGAGGGCGTGATACTAGGCGATCAAAGTCAAGAAGTGGAGAATCAATCAGCCGTGATAACAGACTGCTGTGCACAGCTTGATTTGGAGATGAAATTTTACTATTTTGATAATAAGCATAGCGATGATGAAGCGTTAAGAGAGCATTTTGAGAGCATTAGCGCGCTATTTTCTAAGCGTATAAAGATAGAAAATCACAATCTTAAAAATCCGCTTGTAAAACTAAAAAATACAAAAGATTTGCTTCATTTTGTGATGTTTAGCAAAAGCGTGGCAAATGGTGGGGCATTTGCCTTTTTATCGACAAATTTAAATAGGCTTTATAAAAAACTAAGCCAAAATGCACAGCTTTTTGTGCCAGTAAGTGAGTAAAAATGCAGATAAATTTAAATCTTAAAGAAAAAGTATCAAGCTATAAAATTTATATAAACGAGCTTGAGAGATTAGAGCTAAAAGGCAAGGTTGGCATCGTTACAAACGCTAAAGTAGCGGGGCTTCATCTTGAAAAGCTACTTAGTATTTTGAAGTGTGATGAGAAATTTATCATAAGTGTGCCTGACGGCGAAGAGTATAAAAATATGCAAACTATCGAGGCGATTTTAGAGCAGCTTTTTGTTAGCCGCCTTGACCGAAGCAGCGTGATCATCGCACTTGGCGGCGGAGTGGTGAGTGATATGGCGGGCTTTGCGGCGAGCATTTTCGAGCGCGGGATCAAATTTATAAACATCCCGACTACTCTGCTAGCGCAAGTGGACGCGAGCGTAGGCGGAAAGACGGGCGTAAATAATAAATTCGGCAAAAATCTAATCGGCTCGTTTTATCAACCTAGCGCCGTTTACTGCGAAACCGAGTTTTTAAAGACGCTTGAAAAGCGCGAATTTGCCGCGGGGCTTGCAGAAGCTGCAAAGATGGCCGTAACCTTTGACGAAAAGCTATTTTCGTGGATGGAAAACGTAAATTTGACGGACGAGGCGAATTTGCAAAATTTGATCTACCGTTGCGTGCAGATAAAGACCGCCGCCGTAGAGGCCGACGAGCGCGAAAAGGGCGTGCGTGCGGTGCTAAACTACGGCCACACCTTCGCTCACGTGATAGAAAACGAAACGAACTATAAAAAATATCTGCACGGCGAGGCGGTAGCGATCGGGATGAATATGGCTAACGCGCTAGCGGTGAAACTAGGGCTTATGAGCGAGGAGCAAAAGGCGCGCGTGGCGGAGCTGCTAGTTAAATTTGACCTGCCGATAAGCTACAAAGTACCAAACGCAAGCAGCTTTTACGAGGCGTTTTTCCTCGATAAAAAGGCGGAAAACTCAGCGATCAAATTTATCTTGCCGCGAGGTATCGGAGACTACGAGATACGAAAAGACGTGCCGCGCGAGCTCGTGATGGACGTTTTAAGAGAGTTTGAATGAGAAAAATTTTATTTATTTTATTTTTTGCGATCTTTGCTTATTCGCTTGATGATATTCCTAGCGAATTTAACGCGACAAAAGAAGCTCAGCTATCCGAGCTAAACGCATCTTTGGCCTTTATCGAGGACGAGTTAGCCGATAACATCTGGGCGACTCGCTACTCAAACTACAACACCTTTCAAAAGCTAAGCGCGGAGCTCGACGAAATCGAAGCAGCGATAAAAAAACAGGCAAAAAATACCGAAAAAGTACTCGAGCTACAAAAAAAACAAAGTACACTAAAAGAGCAGATCGAGCTTTTAAGAGAGTTTCAAAAAGCGCCGTTTTCTAGCATGATAACGGCTCCCGAGATAGAAATTTTACAAAAGATAACCAATCCCGTCGCCGTGATCTCGGGCTTTTCGCACATAAAGCAGCTAAGAAGCGAAAAAGACGAGTATAAGCGCCGACTAGACGGGCTTTCTAAGACGACCGACGAGCTAGCTAGAAAAGAGCAAATTTTAACCCAGATCGTAAATTTGAGCGACGATGCGCGCTTTCAAGCAGAGCTTGCCGAGGCTAGACAGGAACTAGCGGAATTTAACGCCGCCGCCGACATCGCAAAAACAACCTACGGCGTGTATGAAAAGCGCGTAAACGAGGCGATAAACCGCACTAGCGAGGATATCAAAGCGCAGATGAAAAAGGCGCTTGATATCGGTATATTTATCGTCGTCGTGATCGGGCTTTCGTTTTTGTTCAAATTTATCATCAAAAAGACGATCACGGATAACGAGCGCCTCTACACGGCGAATAAATTTATAAATCTCGTAAACATCACGCTCATCATCATGATCTTGCTTTTTGCTTATATCGAAAACGTGACCTATCTCGTCACGGTGCTGGGCTTTGCGTCTGCAGGTATTGCGATTGCTATGAAAGATATGTTTATGAGTATGCTCGGCTGGACGGTGGTGGTTTTTGGCGGTAGTTTTCACGTCGGCGACCGCATCAAGGTGCGCAAGGACGGAGAGGACGTCGTGGGCGACATCATCGATATCTCGCTGCTTAGGATGACTATTTACGAGGATGTCACGATCGTCACGGTAAACTCAAACCGCAGAGCGGGACGCATTATATTTGTGCCAAATAATTATATCTTCACCGATCTGATCGCAAACTACTCGCACCACGGCATGAAGACCGTTTGGGACGGAATAGACGTGGTTTGTAGCTTTGATTCTAACCATAAAAAAGCCGCCCACATCATCAAAGATATTGCGCGAAAATACTCCAAAGGCTACACGGAAATCGCCAAAAAACAAATGAGCAAGCTGCGAAATCAATACAGCATCAAAAACCCGAACGTCGAGCCGCGCGTGTTTACCTTTATCGAGCCTTACGGTGTGAAAATTTCGGTCTGGTACATGGCAAACACCTTTGCCACGCTATCTTTGCGAAGCACGATAAGTGCGGAGATAATGGAAGCCATCGCTAGCCACGACGACATCGTGATAGCCTATCCGACGCAGACTTTATATATGGATAGGCGCGTAAAAGCCGGCGAGTCAAAGCCGATGGGCGAAGGCGGCGAGGAGAAGCATGAAGCCTAACTCAAATTTGACCCAGCAAGAGCCGCGCCGAGAGAAGGTATTTTTTAAAACCTTCGGCTGCCGCACGAACATCTACGACACCGAGCTGATGAAAAGCTACGTCAAAGACTACGATATCGTTAGCGACGAAAACGAAGCCGACATCGTAGTGGTAAACTCCTGCACGGTCACAAACTCCGCCGATAGCGGCGCGCGCAGCTACATAAACGGCATAAAAAAACGCGGCGCTAGAGTGATACTAACGGGCTGCGGCGCGGTGAGTAAGGGCAAAGAGCTGTTTAACAAAAGCTCGGTTTTTGGCGTAATAGGCGCGAGCAAAAAAGAGGATATAAACGCGCTACTAAAGTCGCAAGATCCGTTTTTTGAGCTTGGAAATTTAAAAAGTATCGACAAAAATATCGTAACGAACTACGAAAATCACACCAAAGCCTTTATCAAGATCCAAGAGGGCTGCGATTTTGCCTGCAGTTACTGTATCATCCCCGCCGTTCGCGGCAAGGCGCGCAGTATGGACGAGGAGGCGATTTTACGCGAGGCTAAAATTTTAGCCTACAACGGTTACAACGAGCTAGTGCTAACGGGCACAAACATCGGCAGCTACGGCAAGGATACGGGCTCAAGTCTAGGTCGCTTGCTAGGACGGCTCGGTAAAATAGGCGGCATAAAGCGCATAAGGCTCGGTAGCATAGAGCCAAGCCAGATAGATGAGAGTTTTCGCGAGATCTTGCGCGAGAGCTGGCTAGAGCGGCATCTGCACATCGCGCTTCAGCACACGAGCGAGGCGATGCTGCGTATCATGAGACGGCGAAATCAAGCCTTTAGGGATTTGGAGCTGTTTTTGGAGCTTAGCCAGATGGGTTTTGCGCTAGGAACCGACTACATCGTGGGGCATCCTGGCGAGAGCGAGGAAATTTGGAGCGAGGCACTAGACAATTTTGAAAAATTTCCGCTCACGCATCTGCACTGCTTTGCTTATTCGCCGCGAAGCGGTACGCACTCGGCGGATATGAAAGTGGACGTTAGCGGCGACGTAGCGAAGGCTAGGCTTAAAATTTTAAAGCAAATCGTAGCGGAAAATAATTTTAAATTTAGACAAGAGCATGCCAAAAAGGGCGGGAGCCTAAACGTTCTCGTTGAGCAGCTAAACGGCGAATTTTACGAAGGTTTCGATCAGTTTTATAACAAAGTAAAAATCAAAACGGATAAGCAAATTTTAAAAGAGTGGGCGGTCATAGATAAATTTGAAGTAAAAAGCGAGGGCGACTATGCACAAATTTAAGCTAAATAAACAAAAGATCATCGTGATTTTGACGGCTATTTTGGCGGTTTTGCTAGCCGTTGCGGTAGGTAGAAATCAACCCAAAAACATAATGTACGAAAGCTACGAAAAGCTGCTAGAGGGCGACATGATCGCAAGCGCAACCGTAAACGGCGGCGAGCTAGAGCTCACGACTAAGGGCGGCAACAAGTATATCATCGTAAAAGACGGCGTGGACATGCGCGCTTTGGTGCAAAAAGTGCCCGTCGATCTAAAAAAAGAGACGCCCGTACTGGATGAAATTTTAGCCGTGCTAGCGCTACTTGCTATCTGTTTTGCGGGGCTTGCGATTTATGCGAGGTTTAAAAAGCAAAAACTCGCCGCTCAAAACGAAAATCAAAAAGCAAACGTTTATGAATACGACAATATCGCTGCTAGCTCGGTAGCCCCTGCTATCTCAAACGTCAAATTTGACGACGTAGCGGGCATAAAAGACGTCAAATTTGAGCTAAGCGAGATCGTGGATTTTCTAAAAAATCCGACGAAATATAAAAAATTCGGCATCAAAATGCCAAAAGGCGTGCTGATGGTCGGGCCTCCGGGCGTGGGCAAGACGCTAGTAGCAAAGGCTGTCGCGGGCGAGGCGGGAGTGCCGTTTTTTTACCAAAGCGGCGCTAGTTTTGTGCAAATTTACGTCGGTATGGGCGCAAAACGCGTGCATGAGCTGTTTTTAAAGGCTAAAGCGTATGCGCCCTCTATCATCTTTATCGACGAGATCGACGCCGTGGGCAAGGTGCGCGGCGGCAACCGAAACGACGAGCGCGAGGCTACGCTAAATCAGCTGCTGACTGAAATGGACGGCTTTGAGGATAACTCGGGCGTCATCGTGATCGCCGCAACTAATCGCATCGAGATGATAGACGAGGCACTGCTGCGCTCGGGGCGATTTGATAGACGAATTTTTCTTTCGATGCCTGATTTTAGCGATAGGGCCGAGATTTTAAAATCCTATCTAAAAGACAAAAACACGAGCGTAGAGGCTCAGGACGTGGCGCGTATCAGCGTCGGTTTTAGCGGGGCGGCTCTTTCTACGCTGGTAAATGAAGCTGCGATAAACGCGCTAAGACGCGGCGGCGAGATGATAGAGTTTAGCGATTTTGAAAGCGTTTTAAACAAAGTTCTGCTCGGTAAAAAGAGGATTTTAAGCTACAACGACGAGGAAAAGCGCATCCAAGCGCTCTATCAGGGCGCAAAGGCTTTGGCTGCGTATTGGTTTGGGATAGAATTTGAAAAAATTTCGCTCGTCGAGGAGCAGTTTATGCGCCCCGAGCGAGAGATAGAGTCGCGCTCGCAGATGTTTGCGCGTATCAAGGTCTGTTTGGCGGGCATGAGCGCGCTAAAGATGGTCAAAGACGATACGTTTTCAAACTCCAACGCCGACATCCAAAAGGCCCGCGAGATCGCGCAAAACATGGTTTTTGAGTATGGCATGGGGCATACCTTTACGCCAAGCGCGGCGGAGGCCGAGGAGCTACTGCAAGAGGCATACGCCGAGGTCGGAACGTTTTTGGCGGGCATGAAAACGCAGCTAGAGCGCATCAGCGAGCATATCGAGATTTTTGAGAGTATTGACAAAGACGGGCTGGGCAGGATAATCAAAGAGTATTACAACTAAATTTAAGGAGAAAAAATGAAAGCAAAAATAGGCATTTTGACGCTGAGCGACCGCGCTAGCGAAGGCAAATACGATGATTTATCGGGCGCGGCGATAAAAGAGGTTTTGGATGGCTGGATAACGAGCGAGCATGAGTATTTTTACGAGGTGATTCCTGATGAGATCGAGCTCATAAAGGAGCGCCTAAAACACATGATAGACGTGCTAGGCTGCGATCTAGTGCTAACGACCGGCGGCACAGGACCCGCTCCTCGCGACGTGACGCCTGAGGCGACCGAGGCCGTATGCGAAAAGATGATGCCGGGCTTTGGCGAGCTAATGCGCACAGCCAGCCTAAAATACGTACCTACGGCGATCCTATCGCGCCAAACGGCCGGTATCAGAGGGCACGCGCTCATCGTAAATTTACCCGGTCAGCCAAAGGCGATCAGAGAGTGCCTAGAGCCGGTATTTCCAGCGATTCCGTACTGCATCGACTTAATCGGCGGCGCATTTATCGAGACTGATGAGAGCGTGATGAAGGTGTTTCGCCCGAAACAAAAAAAGATTTCGTAATCTACGTGCTAAACTTTTTTGAAAATATAAATTTAAAGGCTACGAGGCTGCTTGAGGGCTATTATTCGCTCTTTTGCGGCCTTTTTACGCTTTGCGTCGGCATTTATGTGCTCGCGCTCGTTTTTAGGGTTGAGTGGCTTTTGCTTGCCGCTAGCGCTTGTATCTACGCGTGCTTTGTCCTGCTTGCGTTTCGTTCGCTTTTTTGGTTCGTCTTGAGTCTGATTTTCTCGCCTGTTTTTGCTATCGTAGTACGCGAGCGTTATGATGAAAATTTGCTTTTAGACGCCGTTTTTGCGCTTATTTGGATATTTTGCTGGTTATTTTTATCGCTAGCCGTGAGTGAAAATATTTCAAAACTAGGTAACGAAATCGTATCTAAAATTTTACGCATCGCCGCGCTTTTTGCAGTGATCGGCGTTTACTACGTTAGTATCGAAAATAGCCTAAATTTACAAGCTATTTTAAAAGATACCGTTACGCTTCGCATCGTGCTTATCGCCATAAATATCTACATGTTTCCTTCCCTTATCACGCTTTTGGCGCTTGATTTGTGCGGGTATTATTTGAAAAACAAAGACGCAAAAAGGGCTAAATTTTCATTTTTTAATTTCACTAAAGAAGCTTTAAAAGTAATCAAATTTATTGCCTTAAGGCGTAAAATTTAAACGCATAAATCAAATTTGCGTTTTACATGATCTCTAAATTTAAGCCGAAATTTGGCTGCAATAGAGATAAAATTCCAGATTTTTCTGCATTTTTAGGGTTTTGGTTAAATGAAAGGTCGTAAGACACGAAGTTCTTAGCCGCGATATGCCCGTAAAATTTGCCGTAGTTTTTACGGTGCGCTATAAATTTGATAAATCAAGCAAGGCCAAATTTTAATTTCAGCCTTGCTTGTTAGCTTACTCAGCGTCTTATTCTAGCTCTTTTGCGCCGATTTTTGATTTTTTGCTTAGGCGTTTTACGTAAACGATATAAAGCGCAGTCAGCAGGCCGACGGCGGCGAGTAGGGCGACAACGATGTGGCTAAACGCACTCTTGTCGTAGTTTTTGCCTAGATACCAGCCCACTGCTAGCAGTATGGCGACCCAGATGCCCGCACCAAGAGTCGTGTAGAGGCTAAATTTAAAAAGGTTCATCTTGGCAAGGCCCGCAGGCAGGCTGATGTACTGGCGGATGCCCGGGATCAGGCGGCAGTTAAAGGTCGAAATCTCGCCGTGCCTTTTGAAAAACGCCTCAAATTTTCGCATTTTTACCTTCGTGATGCCGACGTATTTGCCGTATTTTAGTACTAGCTCGCGGCCAAAAAAGTAGCATAGATAGTAGTTAAATACGGCTCCTGCGAGGCTGCCCGCAGTGCCCGCGCACCACGCCAGAACTAGGCTCATCTGTCCCTGATGCGCTAGATATCCCGCCGGGATCATCGCCACTTCGCTTGGAAATGGGAAAAACGAACTCTCTAAAAACATCATCAAAAATATGCCCGCATATCCCCACTCGCCGACGGTTTGGACGATAAAATTTATAAAATCGCCTAGCATTTTTCTCCTTAAATTTAAAATTATGATTTTAGCAAACTACGGTAAATTTTAGCTTTAGGCGGGCGTAATTTGGGGCTAGGGTCGTCTGCGGCGGTTAAATTTAACGGCGTTTCAGGCGAGTTTTAAATTTGATTGCAAGATAAATTTGCGAGATAAAGATTTGGGTTTTACCCGCACCTTTATAAGGTTTTGTGGAGGATTGTTGAGTTAAAAAAACGAGTCGTGGTCAAATTTGAGTTATAAATTTAACCGCGCCCGTTTGAGAGCCAAATTTGACTCAAATTTTATCGGCCGACTTTAAAATCGGCCAAAAAGCTTTCGGCCTGCGTCAAAACGCAAGCGGCGCGTAATCAAAATACAGGCAGGATCGCTCCGTCGTATCTTTTTAGGATAAACTCCCTCGTTTCAGGGCTTGTAGCGGCTTTAACGAGAGCTTTGATTTTCGGGCTATTTTCGTTGCCCGCTTTGACCACGATGATGTTGGCGTACGGGCTTTCGGTACCTTCGATGGCTAGCGAGTCTTTTTTAGGATTCATGCCGATGTCAAGGACGAAATTCGTGCTTATTGCGGCAAGATCGACTTCGTCCAGTGTGCGAGGTATCTGCGCACCCTCGAGCTCAACGAAATTTAGGCGCTTTGGATTTTTCACTATATCTTTTGGTGTGGCGAGTTCTGCGCTCTTATCTAGCTCTATGAGGCCGGCTTTTTGCAGGATGTTTAGAGCGCGGTTGCCGTTAGTCGGATCGTAGGCGATCGCGACTTTAGCGCCGTCTTTTAGCTCGCTTAGGTTTTTTATCTTTTTAGAGTAAAAGCCCAGTGGCTCGAGATGTATCGCCGCGGCGGTTATCAGAGTCGTGCCCTTGGTTTCATTGTGATTTTTTAGATACGGCCAGTGCTGAAAGAAATTCGCGTCCAAATCACCGTCTTGCGTCGCTAAATTTGGGATCGAGTAGTCGTTTATCTCCTTGATGACTAGATCGTATCCCTCTTTTGCTAGGACGGGTTTGATAAACTCCATGATTTCTGCGTGAGGTACAGGCGAGACGGCTACTACGATAGTGTGATCTTTATCTGCTGCGTAGAGGTTAAAGGCTAGCGCCAAACTTGCTAAAATTTTAAAAACTTTCATTATATTTTCCTTTTTTGTTTTGAAAAACGGCGCTAAAAAGGTAAAAGCTTTTACGCCGTTTTGCTTTTGGAGATTTTTCTCGACTATTTTTGGTTTTTCGTCAAATTTGAGCCGTAAAATTTAGGCAAAAACGCCTATTGCGATTTTTTAAAGCTAAATTTTACGATGGCAAATCAGTCAAATTTGACGCGATCAGAAGCTCGGTATCACCGCGCCTTGGTAGCGCTTTATGATAAAGTCTCTAACCTCGGGAGTTAGTATCGCTTTATCTAGAGCCTTGATTTTCGGGTTGTTTTCGTTGCCAGCCTTGGTCGCTACGTAGTTGGTGTACGGGCTATCTTTATCCTCGAGGATCAGCGCGTCTTTGGTTGGTTTGAGGCCGACGTCTAGGGCGTAGTTTACGTTGATAAAGGCTAGCGCGACGTCATCGAGAGAGCGGGGCGTCTGCGCGGACTCCATCTCTTTAAATTTGAGATTTTTCGGGTTTTCCGTGATGTCTAGCGGGGATTTGTATTCTCCCTCTTTAGCCTTTACGATGCCGGCTTTTTCGAGCAAATTTATCGAGCGGGTCGAGTCTGCGGCGTTGTTTGAGATAGCAATGATATCGCCATCTTTTAGCTCGTCTAGGCTTTTTATCTTTTTAGAATACGCCCCCATAGGCTCGACGTGAACGCCCACGGTCGGCACGATGTGAGTGCCTTTGTCTTTGTTAAACGACTTCATATACGGCAGGCCTTGGAAGTAGTTGGCGTCGAGTTCACCGTTTTCGACGGCGAGGTTTGGTATCACGTAGTCGTTAAAGATTTTAACTTCGAGCTTGTAGCCTTCTTTTTCTAGGATCGGCTTTACGACCTCTTCTAAAATCTCTGCGTGAGGCACGGGAGATGCGCCTACGGTGATGGTTTTGTCGCTAGCATACAGGCCGCCAGCTAGAAGCGCACCAAGAAGTATTTTTGAAAATTGCATTATCATTCCTTTTTTTGATAAAAAAACGGCGCTAAAAAGGTAAAAGCTTTTACGCCGTTTTATTTTAAGAGCGGTCTCTAAACTAAATTTGGATTCGTCGTTTCGTTAAATTTGCCCGCGCCGTCAAATTTGAGCGGGTGGGGCTAAATTTGATTAAAACGTCGGGATTATCGCGCCTTTATATTTTTCCTCGATAAATTTCTTTACCTCCGGGCTCGTGACGGCTTTGTCTAGAGCTTTGATTTTCGGGCTATTTTCGTTGCCGACTTTGACCACGACGTAGTTGGTGTACGGGCTATCTTTGCTCTCAAGCACTAGCGCGTCTTTGGTTGGGTTTAGGTTGGCGTTTAGGGCGTAGTTCGTGTTGATAACGGCGATAGTGACGTCATCTAGCGTACGAGGCACTTGAGCGGTCTCGATCTCTTCAAATTTTAGCTTTTTCGGGTTTTCCGTGATATCAAGCGGAGTTTTTAGAGGGTTGTCGTTTAGCTTGATCAGACCTGCGCTAGCTAGCACGTCAAGCGCGCGGCTCTCGTTTGTCGGGTCGTTTGGTATCGCTACAGTGCTGCCGTCTTTTAGCTCTTTGATATCTTTTATCTTTTTAGAGTAAACGCCCATAGGCTCGAGGTGGACGCCCACGGTTTTAACTAGATGAGTGCCTTTGTTTTTATTAAATTCCTCAAGATACGGTAGGTGCTGGAAGTAGTTAGCGTCTAGATCGCCGTCTTCTGTAGCTAAATTTGGAGTAGAGTAGTCGTTAAATTCTTTGATCTCAAGGGCAAAGCCGTCTTTTGCAAGGATTGGTTTTACGACTTCTAAAATTTCAGCGTGCGGAACGGGCGTAGCGCCTACGACGATTTTCTCGGCTGCATTTGCTGCGACTGTTAGGCTTAGAGCGACTAGAGAGTATTTGAGTAGATTTTTCATTTTATATCCTTTTTAAAATTTGGCTAGCATTTAAAAAAGGATATGAGCGGAGGCTTAAATTTCTTTTTAAATGCTTAGCGAAACTAAGCGCTTAAAAAGAAATTTTGCGCTTAGCGTTAGTCTTTCGACGACTTAAGTTGAGTGAAGCGACGCATTTCGCACATATCTGATTTCATTTTCTATCCTTTCTTTGTAAAATTAATTTCGGGATTTTATGCAAAAAAAGTTTAAAAGAAAATAAAATCAGACGTAAAAATCATTTCTTTGTGATCTTATAAATAAAATTTCCTAATGATTGGAAAATTTGAACCATTATGATTAAAATCACGACGGTATAGAGCATGATATCCGGGCGAAATCTCTGATATCCGTAGTTTATCGCCACGGATCCCAGTCCGCCGCCGCCGACCGCGCCCGCCATCGCCGAAAAGCCGATGATAACGATAAGCGTGAGCGTGATAGAAGCCACGATGCCGGGCAGCGCCTCAACGAACATCACCTTAAAAATGATCTGAAAATTTGAGCTACCAAAGCTTCTAGCAGCTTCGATGATGCCTTTATCGACCTCTTTTAGCGCGCTCTCGATCAGCCTGGCGATAAACGGCGCCGCACCGATAGTAAGCGGAACAATAGCCGCGCTGGTACCGATACTGGTGCCTACGATCAGGCGCGTGAGCGGGAAAAGCACGATGATGAGGATGATAAAAGGAAAGCTCCTTAGCGTATTTACCGTGATATCAAGCGCGATAAATAGCGGTTTGTTTGGCTTTAGGCCGTCTTGCGCGGAAAGAACGAGCAAGATAGCGGGCACTAGACCTATGAGAAACGCTAAAAGCGTCGAAACCACGCTCATATAAAGCGTCTCGCCGATAGCCGGGAGCAAAATGCGCTCGAAAACGTCGGGAAATTTAGAAAAATCTATGCCAAACATCACGCCACCTCCCATAGTACGCCGCTTTGCTTGATGTACTCGGTCACGCGCGCCTCGTCTTTAGGATCGACGTTTATGACGAGCGAGCCTAGCACGTTTTCGTTTAGCTTTTCAAGCTTGCCCCAGACGATGTTAAAGTCGATGTTTAGCGTGCGCGCCATGTGCGTGATGACGCTATTTTGCGCGACTTCTTTGGGGAAAAAGAGTCTTATGTTTACGCCCTCGCTCGGCAAAATTTCATCTTCGCCGAGGAATTCCTTCATCTTTTCATCTGGTTTTAAAAATAGCTCCTCAATCGTGCCGCTACCGATTATCTTGCCGCTTTCTAGCAGCACTGCGCGGCACGCGATGCTTTTTACGACCTCCATCTCGTGCGTGACCAAAACGACGCTGATATTTAGCGTTTGATTGATCTGTTTTAAAAGCTCGAGTATAGAATTTGTCGTATTTGGATCAAGGGCCGAAGTCGCTTCGTCGGAGAGCAAAATTTTTGGACTTAGCGCAAGAGCGCGGGCGATAGCGACTCGTTGTTTTTGGCCGCCGCTTAGCTCGCCTGGGTAGCTTGCGGCTTTGTTTGCAAGACCTACTAGCTCTAGTAGCTCGCTCACTCTTTTTTTGATTTCGCCGTCTGAGTAGCCCCAAAATTTAAGTGGGGTTGCGACGTTTTCAAACGCCGTTTTTCTAGCCATCAGCGCAAAGTGCTGAAATATCATCCCAACATCGCGCCTAAGCTCTCTTAGCTCCCTATCTTTTAGCGCCGAGATTTCTTTGT
>CALIWP010000417.1 GCA_938046705.1 uncultured Campylobacter sp.
AAATCCGCCTTGGTGCTGGGCGCTACGGGCGTCGTGGGCAGGGAGCTGGTACGCGAGCTTTGCGAGAGTCCCGGTTACGATGAGGTAGAGGTATGGGTGCGCCGCGAGATAGGCTTTTGCCACCCTAAGTTTCACGTGCGGATCATTGATTTTGAGGGTATCTCGGATATCGCACCGCATAAATTTGACGAAATTTTTTGCGCGCTTGGCACGACGATGAAGCAGGCTGGTTCGCGCGAGGCGTTTTTGCGCGTGGATGTGGACTACGTCTATGCGGCGGCGAAGTGGGGCAAAGCAGCGGGCGTGCGGCGCTTCGTGCTCGTATCAGCTCCGGGTGCGAGCGAAGGTTCGCCAAGCTTTTATCTGCGCGCTAAAGGACGTATCGAGCGGCGCGTGAGCGAGCTTGGCTTTGACAGCCTTCAGATCGTCCGTCCGCCGATAATCTTGGGCGAGAGGTCGGATACTCGCCCGTTAGAACGGTTCGCGGCGGCGGTTTTTAAACTGCTGCCCGCCTGCGTGTTCGGTAAATTTAGACCGCTTGGCGGCGCACATATTGCCCGCTGCGAGCGTGATTTTTGGCTTCAAATCCTATAAAAATTCGCTCATTTTTTCTCTTTATTTTGTTTGATCTCCTCAAGACTTAGACCGCTTT
This sequence comes from uncultured Campylobacter sp., assembly GCA_938046705.1. The sequence goes on from CALIWP010000417.1 coordinate 653, forward strand.
TACCGATGCTGTCCATACCGAGTGTTTCGATCATCACGAGTATTGCAGCTGGGTCTTTGTCTAATACGCGTGCTAGCGTGTCCGTAATCTCGGCGATGATTTGCTTTTTTTGCTCTTTTGTAGGCTCTGGAGCGGCTACTTTTATATTTACGAATGGCATTTTCTCTCCTTAAATTTGATAAAGCAGGGCTAATTATATCAAATTTTAGCCTGTTACCCGTCTCGCTTGCGTTCTAAAATTTAAGTAGATATATTAGAATTTAACTTTAAATTTGATTTAAAGCTAGTATGATTATTATGTGATTTGGTAGTAGTAAAATTTGATAAATTTACCCAAAAGGAGCGAATATGCGTAAGAATTTTTTCGGTTCTATCGTTTTGGCTGCGGCCTTGGCAAGCGGCGTGTTTATAGCGGTGCCGCAGACCGCAAGTGCTGGCGTTTTGGCGCATCAGGTAAAAACCCAGGGCGAGCTTGGCTCGGTGTTTATCAACCCATACTACGTGGCGCCTCTGACCGCTATCATCGATCGCGCGGGCAAGGATATCAAAGATATCCATGTGCGGGTGCTGGGTAAACCTGGCGGCGGCATCGACATCGCCTATAACGTCTCCGAGCATGCGCTGCTGACGCACGACGGCGTGCCGATCTGGGGGCTGTATCCGGACTATCTAAACGAGGTCGAAGTAAGCTACGTTTTTAACGGCGAAAAGAAGGTCGAAAAGTATAAAATTTACGCTCAGCCGATCGTGACGTATAGCCGCGATTATAGATTTAGCCACATGCAAAAGATGAAGGTCAAAAAGGTCGATCCAGCGTTTAAAAACAGGCTCTATCTCATCAACAACACCATCACGAGCGTTTATAAGCCGCTTGATTGGAAAAACGGCGGTGCGGCTAGCTGGAATGATTTCACAGAAAATTTCGTCGTCGATACGCAGGGCGAGGTCAGATGGTATCTGGACTATCAGAAATTTTATGACCGCAGCGAGCGTAGGGTGATGGACGGCGGCATGATGATGGGCTTTCATCAGCTGCCAAACGGCGATCTTAGCTGGGGCATGGCGCAGCGATATATGCGCTACGATATGATGGGTAAGGAGGTGTATAATCGCGAGCTGCCGCGAGGTTACATCGACCTTAGCCACGAGGTGATGCCGCTTAAAGGCGATCACTTGCTGCTTCGCGTCGGTAAATACAACTATCACCACGCAGACGGCAGGATCTCGCACACGATCAGAGATCACATCATCGAAGTGGACGGCAGCGGCAAGGTCGTGGACGAGTGGGATCTGAATGAAATTTTCGGAAAAAACGTCTACCGCAGCAACCTCATCAAGGCTCTTGACGCTCGCGCCGTGTGCCTAAATATCGACATGGACGCCAAAGAGATCAAAATCAGCGACGATCTGCCATTCGGCGACGTGACCTCGACCGGCACGGGACGTAACTGGGCGCACGTAAATTCCATCTCATATGACCCTAGCGACGACAGCATCATCCTCTCGCTTCGCCACCAAGGTATCGTTAAGATCGGTCGCGACAAAAAGGTAAAATGGATCCTCGCATCGCCTGAGGGCTGGAGTGCGGACTTTAAAGAAAAAGTGCTAGTGCCCGTGGATAAAAACGGCAACAAAATCAAATGCGAAAACTCAAAATGCGAGGGCGATTTCGACTGGTCGTGGACGCAGCACACCGCGTGGCTCACTCCGCGCTACGATAACAAGGGCAGCGTAAAGCACATCAGCGTATTTGACAACGGCGACGGTCGCGGCATGGAGCAGCCTGCGCTAAAAGAGCAAAAATACTCTCGCGCGGTCGAGTACAAGATCGACGAGCAAAAGGGCACCGTCGAGCAGACGTGGGAGTTTGGCAAGGAGCGCGGATTTGACTTCTATAGCGCGGTTACTAGCGTCGTGGAGTGGCAAAAGGATAAAAGCACGTACTTCATCTCAAGCTCGAACGTCTATCTGCTAAAGCCCGATAAGACGATCAAAATGGTGCTCGTGGAGATCGATCCGAAAACAAACGACGTCAAATTTGAGATGGACGTGGAGTCGGCATCGAGGGATGACGTGGCATACCGCGCGCTGGTGATCGATCCGAATATTTTTGATTATTAAAAATTTTGCAGTGGGTTGAAATTTGGCTTTTAAATTTCACCTACTGCTTTGGTGCGGATAGAATTTTGCAATTAAGCGCGAAATTTTAAATTTTTATATAAGATGAATTTTTT
>CALIWP010000418.1 GCA_938046705.1 uncultured Campylobacter sp.
ATCACACCGCAACTAGCCGCGCGACCTTTGCCAAAGGCGCGATAAAGGCGGCTATTTGGACAGCGGGGCGAGAGAGCGGGCTGTACGGGATAGATGATTGCCTGGGGCTGTGATAATAAGCGGCTTGGCTTTTTCTACTTACTCTGCGTTGAAATTTAATTTTCAAGCTCGGCAACCCGCACGGTTAGCCTACGCTTAAAAATTAAATTTCGCCTTAATTAAGCGAAAAGTCCTGCGCCTTATCATTTTACGTTCAAATTTTGATAATTAAATTTTAGTATGAGAGGCAAAGTATCGCGAGATGATTTTTGGGGTTGCGCAGAAATTTTCGTCCAAGACTAGGCATGTAGTCTGTCGCAGGGCGGAAATTTCAAGCTCCGCAAAAAGCGCTCGCGAGACGAGCCTCAAAAAGGAAAAATTAAAATGTGTGCGATAGTTGGAGTAATAAATTCTAAAGATGCGGCAAAAACGGCATATTATGCGCTATTTGCCATGCAACACCGAGGCCAGGAAGCAAGCGGCATCAGCGCATGCGAAAACGGCCGTATAGAAACCGTCAAAGGCCGCGGGCTAGTTACCGAAGTCTTTGACAAGACGAACCTCGAGAGCCTAAAAGGCGATACGGCGATCGACCACAACCGCTACGCCACCGCAGGCAAAAACTCCGCCGCCGATGCCCAGCCCATCGCCGCGAACTACTCGCTAGGCCAAGTCTCTATCGTGCACAACGGCAACCTCGTAAACAAAGACGAAGTCCGCAGCGCGCTAATCGCCGAAGGCGCGATATTTCAGAGCAATATGGACACCGAAAACATCGTACATCTCATCGCTAGAAGCCGCAGCGAACACCTGCAAGACCGCATCGTCGCTGCGCTAAAGCAGATCAAAGGCGCCTACTGCCTACTCATCCAGTCGCGCCATAAAATTTTCGCCATCCGCGACCGCTGGGGCGTGAGACCGCTCTCGCTGGGACGCCTAAAAGACGGCGGCTACATCGTAGCTAGCGAGACCTGCGCGTTTGATTTGGTGGGCGCGAGCTTCGTTCGCGACGTGGAGCCGGGCGAGATGCTGGTTTTTGAACAGGGCAAAAGCGAGTTTGAGAGCGTGCGCCTTTTTGAGCCAGAGCCTAGAGTTTGCGCGTTTGAGTATATTTATTTCGCGCGCCCAGATAGCGTCATCGAGGGCAAAAGCGTCTATGAAGTACGCAAAAAAATGG
>CALIWP010000419.1 GCA_938046705.1 uncultured Campylobacter sp.
GTCTCTGCTATAGAAGACTTTTTCTCGGAGCGCTTAGGCTTTTCTGTGTGAGACTTCCCGTCATCAGAAGAGCTACCCTCTGATTCGTTTCCCTGGTGAGAAGACCTATGGTTACGAGCGTCTCTTTTACCAAGACCTGGATGCAGGGCAATAATGGCTGCAATAACCTCTTCAACAGAAAGCTCAGAAGAGTCAATGTGATGAGCATCTTCTGCAGCGCGCAGTGGTGCTGCCTTACGCTCAGAGTCAGCCTTATCGCGAGCCTTGATGTCTTCGAGGATCTTCTCCTCACTCTTGGCATCTACCTGGGCATCATTGCCAGTAGCTGCGTCTCCACCCTGGCGCTGAACAGCGCGACGGTGAGCGCGTGCTGCAGGATCAGCGGTCAAGAAAACCTTTACATCTGCCTCGGGGAATACCACGGTGCCAATGTCACGGCCTTCTGCGACTACATCGCCATTCTCGCCAGCGCGACGCTGAAGCGTGACCATAGCCTCGCGGACCTCAGGAATGGCCGCAACAGCACTGACGTTTCTATCTACCTCTGGGGTACGAATCTCTGCGGTAACGTTTGAACCGTTTGCATAGACGGTCTGGCCGTTTGAGGAGTTACCAAACGAGATGCTAATGCTGCGTGCAACCTGAATGATTTTCTCGGTATCAGTCATATCAATACCCTGACGCAGGCATTCTACAGTTACCGAGCGATACATTGCGCCCGTATCTAGAAAGATTAGATCCAGGCGATCAGAAAGTGCGCGAGCAACCGTAGACTTTCCGGAGCCTGCTGGGCCGTCAATAGCAACAATCATTACTTATCCCCCTCGGTGACACCCCAAATGTCACGAAAATCGTAAAAACTTGGCTCAGTGGAACGACAAATAACCTCTTCTGGATCAAGGTTAAATCCACCAAGCTTGAAATCTGAACCGCCTGTACTAGTAAAGAAGATTGAAGAGACATTTGCAAGATGTACATTCCAGCTAGAACTACCTGGGATGCCAAAAATCTCTGCCATCATAGAGCGCAGGTAGCCGCCGTGAGAAATACAAACCGTGCGTCCAGAGAGGTTGGAAAACTCGTTAAGAATGTTGCGACACCTGCTTCTTACCTGCTCATATGACTCTGCTTCTGGAGCAGGAATGGAATGACCGTTTTCATCTGAAGCCCAAGGAAAGGTGAGACCGTACGGCTTTAAAATCTCTTCTGCATCAGCAAAACGCCTGCTCTCCAGAATGCCAAAATCCATCTCTGCAAGGTCGTCTTTTACCTCGCAGGAAATACCAAGCTCGGCTGCGGCCATCTCTGCCATGTCTTTGCAGCGAGACAAAGGAGAGGTCCAAATTCTATCTGGATGAAATGCAACAAGCGCGCGAACGGCGTGTTCTCGCTGTTCAACGCCATGCTCGGTGAGCTCAACGTCTCTTCTGCCGCTAAAAAAGCGCTGTGTATTAGCCACGCTTTCTGGGTGGCGCATAAACAAAATGCGATGAGCCTGAGCTGGAACTTCAAACGGCTGCATTATGTCTCCTCTCTGGGCGGTTGTAGGTGTTTAACGTACGCTTGGTACTCGTGTGACCAGTAGTTACTTGTCGATGTTCAAGGGCATGATAGGAGAAGCGCCCGTCTCTCTGCCAATAGTGCGCTCCAGAGCAGCAACTTCCTCCTCTGTAAGAAGTCTCCACTCGCCTTCTTTAACGCCTGTTAAGTGCAGCGGACCAAACGTATCTCTATGAAGCACAAGAACCCTGTGGTGAATGGCCAGAAGCATCTTCTTGACCTGATGCTTTCTGCCTTCCCTAATAGTGACGCTCACCAGGGCGTTTGGCTCTCCACCACCGGTTTTTCCTAAACCCTGTGGGGCGAGAAGAGCCTTCATCTTGGCGTTGTCAGAGATAATCTCTACCTCTGCTGGAGCCGCAGGTCCATCTTCAAGCTCAATACCTTCGCGTAGGCGATCTAGCTGCTCTTCTGTAGGCGTTCCCACTACATGGGCAACATAGTGCTTCCATACATGCTTTGAAGGATGCAGGAGCTCTTGTGCCATCTGACCGTCGGTGGTAAAGAACAGAAGGCCTGTGGTGTCCATATCAAGACGTCCAACAGGAAAAAGTCCCGGGTATTTGTCAGTTGGGACCATGTCCACAATGGTTGGTCTACCCTGAGGGTCTTTCATGGTAGTTAGATACCCTGCAGGTTTATTGAGTATCAAGTAGACGGGTTTCTCGGCAATTGAGCAGACAACGCCGTCAACTGCCACAACATCCACCAGCGGATCAACCTTGCTACCAAGCTCAGTGACTACCTGGCCGTTTACCGTGACACGGCCAGACGTCATCAGGCGCTCGGAACCGCGACGACTAGCTACTCCTGCACGCGCCAAAAAGCGCTGCAGACGCATGGGAACAATGCGCTCTTCTGCCACGGCCTATGCTTCCTCTTGCGTATCGTAGGTATCGCCCAAAAGCGAGCGCTCATCATCAATATCTTCTGCAGCCTCTTCAAGCGTTGATGTAAAGCTTCTACCCGAAAGTCTCTCGCGAATAAATTGCTTGGACTCCTCATCAGGAGCAAAGTCTTCCAGTGGTGGCAGCTCTCGCAAAGACTTGAGACCAAAGCGCTCTAGGAAAAGCGCAGTAGTGCCATAAAGAATGGCTTGTCCCCTATCTGCCTCTTTGCCCACTTCACAAACAAGGTTTTTCTCGCGAAGAGAAGAGATAACACCGTCAGAATTAACGCCACGGATAGCGCGGACGCCCTCACGAGTTACCGGCTGGTGATAGGCAATGACCGCCAGCGTCTCAAGTGCTGCCTGCGAAAGGCGGCGCGTATCCCAGGAAAGGACAAAGTCGCTGACAAGCTGATGGTGGGCAGGGTGCGTAAAGAGACGCCAACCGCCGGCTACCTCTCTAAGCTGAAAGCCCCTGTTGCAGCGCGTGTACTCCTCTGCAAGCTCTTTGAGAGCTTCAGCTACCTCTGCGGGAGCTGCATTAGTGACCTTGGCAAAGTCAGCCGTGGTGATAGCATCAGTTGCAACTAAAAGCAGTGATTCTAGAGCGCCTTTAAGCGACTCGGAATCTAAATAGGTAAGCTCTTCTGCCATAAGTTATTCCGCCTCTTCCTGTACTTCATCGGGCGTATGAGTGAGCGATAAAAGCGTCTGCTGGACATCTTGAAGTGCGTTTTGAGACAAGTTAAATCCTTCAAGGTCCGGCTCATCGCCAGAAAGCTCTTCTAGTTCCAAAAGTACCGATTCATCAAGCTGATATGAATCTGCGCCCTCTATGTGCTCAATTTCAATTTCGCCAAAAATGACATCTTGTTGAACACGAACAAGACCGCGCTTAAAGAGTTCAAGCACAGCCAAGAAGTTTGCAACCACAATCTCTGGCGTATCCTGACCGTCTAGAAGCTCAGAGAAGGTCACTTTACCCTTGGAGCGCGTGAGACGGTCCACTGAAGCAACCGTTAGAGCTACTGGAAGCCTTTTTGGGGCCACATGTTCTGCCTCAAGCAAGAATGTCTCACGTTCTGAGTCAATGTCCGCACAAATGACTGCAAGGCTTCTGAGGGTAATGCCTTCTAGATAGTCTGGCATGAGGTTCAAGAAATCAGGATCAGGACCCACTGAACGTGGGAACATGTACGATTCCGCCTCCATGCGGCTGCCTAGCGCAGCACCAGCGTTTCTAAATTGCTTATAGGCAATAAGGCGAGCAATAAGAACTTCTCGCGCCTCGTCAGGAGAAAGACCGTCAAGCTCGTCATCATACTCATCTTCATCAAGTGAGCTTTTGAGCGAAACGTCTTGAGGCACCAAGGCATGAGCCTTCATGTCCAGAAGGGTTGACGCAACAAGTACAAAGTCACTGGCAACGTCCAGATCAAGCTCTTCCATGGCGTCAACTTCTGCCAGGTACTGATCAGCAACCTCAGAGATAGAAATGGATCCAATGGCTACCTTTTGTCTACTTACCAACTGAAGCAGCAGGTCAAATGGGCCCGAATATGTTGCGGTGTTTACTTTGTACGACATTAGATGATTCTCGCAAGCAGACTCAAAATGACGTTAGAAATGCCTCCGATAATGGACGAGAAAAAGCCAGGCGCAAAGAACATGAGACCCACAACAGCAATCATGCAATAGGGCTCAATGGCATAAAACTTTTGACGGTTTTTCTCGCCAAGAAAATAGAGCAGTAGCTTAGATCCGTCCAAAGGTGGAATGGGCAGCATGTTAAAGACCGCCAAGCTTACGTTAATCTGGATGTAGAAAATAACTAGCGAAGAAACGTAGTACATTATCAGCGGATTTAAAGCCGTGCCAAAAGCAATGCTTACCGCGTTAAGCAAACGCAGCAACAGTGCGCCGAGAAATGCCTGTAAAATATTGGAAGTAGGTCCTGCAAGCGCTACCAGAATCTCGTCACGACGACGATTTTTGAGGTAGTTGGGGTTATAAGGAACAGGTTTTGCGTATCCAAAGCTAGGTCCACCCATCAATACCAGCATAAGCGGTAGAAGAACCGTACCAAACAAGTCAATATGCGCCAGCGGATTGAGCGTCAAACGACCAGACATCTTTGCTGTAGGATCGCCGCACTTATATGCCACAAAGCCATGGGCAACCTCGTGGACCACAATGGCAAAAATTACCAGTGCAAATTCAGCAAGCGTTGTCAAAAGCGATGGAACTGATGTTAAAGCAGTTGGCACAACAATCCTTATCTCAACATCTGCAAAGACACTACAGACGAACACGTACAGACATAAGCCTCAAGTACAAGGCGTTAGATACAAGCAGAAAGTCCAAGACAGTAGATACAAGACAATTTTACCCAAGATTAGTAAAACTACCTACTCATCAATATCTGATTCCATTTTTTCTGAAAGTTCCAACCACTCAGCCTCAAGAGCAGGAATCTTCTTGGAAAGTGCCTGGTATTCAGCCATGCACTCATCAAACTTTTGAGGATCGTTATAGAGAGCCTCGTCAGCCATAAGCGTCATGAGCTCATCGTATCGTTTATGCGCAGGAGTCAGCGCTGCCTCAACCTCGTCTAGGCGCTTCTTGGTCTCCCTGAGCGCACGACTTCTACGATTACGTTCCTCTGCCTCAGCTCTTCTCTGCTCCTTAGTCTTCACATTGCGAGAAGATCCTGCAGCTTGACCCACCTCTGGAGCAGCACTCTTAACCGCTCTTGCACCCGAAGTTCCATACGAGGACACGGTCCTGCTCGACGTCTCCCCCTGTGCCGCTGCTTGAAGCTCTGCAAGCTTAAAAAGGAAGTAATCGTAGTCTCCGTCATAGACCGTAACCTTGTGATCGCGAACATCCACAACCTTGTTAGCCACAGCTCTGACTAGGTGCTCATCGTGGCTGATCAAGATCGCGCCGGCAAGATACACGTAAGTAAGAATCATAAAGATAAATGTCTGCAAGCACGCCATAAACGTAAGCAAGACAAACGCCGGAAGCGCAGCGTAAGACGCAAGAGCAAGTACGACCAAAAGGAACAAATCATCGCCCTTGATGTTACCGAAAAGTCGGAAAGAAAGCGATACTACGCGAGATAAATGCGAAACGATCTCGACGATAAACATTATCGGAGCTAGCCATTTGTTTGGTCCCATGAAGTGCGCAAAATACTTGACGACGCCGTTTACGCGGATACCTTCGTAGTGGTAAAACACGAAAACCACGAGCGCTAGAGTAAGGGTCAAATTTAAGCTCGAAGTCGGAGCCTCAAATCCAGGTATTATGCCTATTATGTTACTTACGAATACGATCAAACCGATGGTGGCGACTAGCGGCAGATATTTTCTAGATAGCGCTTCACTGCCTAGCACGTCCTTGCCCATGGATACGACGCCTTCTAAATACGCTTCGAGGATATTTTGTGTTCCGCGAGGTACGAGTTGCAAATTTTTAGTTGCAAATTTTGCCACGATGAGCACGATAATCGCGACTAAAACAAGATGTCCCGCGTAATTTACCGCGTGGATAACGTGCTCGTTGTCGGTAAACAAAGAAGCGATCCAACCTGTAAACAAAAACAAATTTTCTTGCATGGATTAACCTTAGATTTATGAAATTTAACGGCAATTTTATCCAAATAAACGTTAAAAGTTTTTTAAGCTTACCTCAAATTTCGCCCAAATTTTAGCTTTTTTGTCAAATTTAGCTCAAATTTCGACGTCGTTTCTTAAAATCAGTGCTTACGCGAAAAATCTATCGTAAACAAGCTTTAGTATCGTCGCGCCCACGACGGCCAAAAACACGACTCTAACAAATTTAACGTCCTTTTTCATGACCATATTTGAGCCAAAATACGCGCCTAAAACCTGTCCGACGCCCATCAAAAGCCCGACCGCCCAAAGTATCTGTCCGCCCGCGATAAAAACGGCTAGAGAGACGATGTTGCTGGTAAAATTTAGGATTTTCGTATGCGCGACGGCTTTTTTCATATTTAGCCCGATGAGCGCAACCATCGCAAACGTCCAAAAACTGCCCGCTCCAGGCCCGAAAAATCCGTCGTAAAAGCCTAAAATTAGGCCAAATATCACATAAAAGGCTCGCGCGCTCATGCGGGCGGCTCTGTCCTCGTCGCCGACTTTTGGCATCAAAAGCGTATAGATGAAAATCGCTATCAAACAAAACGGGATAATAACACGCAAAAACTCGGCACTCAAAAACAAAATAAACACCGTGCCGACGCACGCGCCGATAAAGGTAAAAACGATGCCAATAAAAACTTCGCGGAAATTTATCATGCCTTTTCGGGCGAAATTTAGCGCCGCCGTGAAGCTGCCGAAAGTGCCTTGAAGCTTGTTCGTCGCTAGCGCCATGTGAGGCGGCACGCCCATAGCCATGATTGTCGGTAGCGCAATCAGTCCGCCGCCGCCGGCAATCGCGTCGATGAAGCCGGCCGCAAACGCCGCCGTAAAAAATATCAAATACGCCGTAACGCCGAAGTCAAAGTCCATTTTTGCCCCCCTCGAAAAACAAAATCATACTACGAAAAATTTAAAAATTTATAAAATTTGGCTTTTTGTTTTACTGCGGTTAAAATTTAATAAAGCGGCGAGTAAATTTTGCCAAACGGGGTTAAATTTAGCAGTTTGGGTTGCGGTGTATTTTGTAAATTTTGCGGGCGCGCTCTACGATTTTTGAAGTTTTAGACAAATTTTGCAAATTTAAGCTCTATTTAACGGCGGTAAATTTGATATGGTTTTAAAAATTTAGTTTGCGAAACCGCGCGGACAAAATTTGGATATTTTAGAAAATTGATTGAGATTTTGCTTTTTCGAGATGCTGGCTTGAAAACATATGAGACGCCAAATTTAAAGCCGCGTTAAATTTGATCTAGTTAAGAAAAAAAGAAATCCGCCGACGCCGAGTGCGGCAAATCGGCGAATGCGGGATTATTTTATAACGCCGCAAACCATTCTAGCGCCGCCGCCGCCAAGAGGCTTTGGATGGTCGCTGTGGTTATCGCCGCCAACGTGGATCATTAGCGAGTGACCTTTTAGCTCGTCGATAGTTTTGATTTTCGGAGCTAGCACCGGATAAACCGCGTTACCCTCTGCATCAACGAAAAGCGCAGGTAAATCGCCCTTGTGGCCGTTGTCGTCCCATGCAAAAGAGTGTTTTTTGGTGTCGCTTGGATCCCAGTGACCGCCCGCTTTCATGCCTAGACCCTTTTCATTAGCGCCGCAGTCAGCGTTTTGATGCACGTGAAATCCGTGCGCGCCGCCCTCAAGGCCTTTAAGATTCGGGAATAACGCCACGCCGTAGTTAGTCTCGATCGCTACGACCTCGCCCACGACGGTGTTGCCTTTTTCGCTTAGTTGCTCCATAGTTACGACTAGGTGTTTGCCAGCCTTTGGATCAAAGACTTTTTCCTCGTGCGCAAGGGCGCTAGTAGCGAGTAGGCAGCCTAGAGCCGCGCTAGCTAAAACGATTTTTTTCATTTTTTCTCCTTAAAATGTAATTGCAAGGTAACTATAGCCTAAATTTGATTAATTTCGGCTTTAAATTTTCTTAAATTTAATGCGCCGCGATGCCTCAAATTTGCCGCCGTTTCGCGTAAAGCAAAACCCGTCAAATTTACTTTATCTCGCTTAAAATTTGCGCCAGTTCGCCGCTTTGCCCGATGCGGTAGAGCGCGAAATCGTATTTGATTGGGTCGACGGGATCAAATTCGCAAAGCTTGTCCGTTAGCTCGCGCACGGCCCTAAAATCATAGCTTTTGCGAGAGATTAAGCCCAAATTTAGCGAAACTCGGTGCGTATGCACGTCAAGAGGCATGAGGAGCTTGCTTTTTGGCAGGCTTTTAAAGAGCCCAAGGTCGATGTCGCTATCGCGCACCATCCAGCGTAGAAACATATTGTAGCGTTTATACGGGCTTTGCGGCGCTTTTTCGTATGGCTTACCAAAGAAAAACTCATACCCCTCCGAGCGGTAAGGATTGAGCGAATAGATAAATTTAATAAGCTCGTTTATACCGTCTATCATCGAGCCGCTTTTTTCAAAGCCAGATCTCACCGTGCTTTCGATACCGCCGTGTTTTTTTAGGCGCGAAACGGTGATAAAAATTTGCCGCACATCCTCGCAGCTTTGAAAGCGGTATTTGTGCTGCGTCAAATTTGAGGCGATTTCCTCCTCGCTTTTATCCAGCAACGAGAAGTCGAGCGAATTTAGGAAATTTACGATGAGTTTTGCGTTGCCGTAAGCAAAAAGCGCGCAGATGAGCGAAATTTCAGGCGTTTTAAATTTGCTAGCTACTTGTAGCGGATCGGCAGCGGCAAACAAGTCCGCATGTGTATTTTTAGAGATTACGTTTTGATCCAGGAGGGTTTTTAAGTCCATTTTTAGCCTTTTTGGACGAGATTTTAAACCAAAAAGGCTAAAAGAAATTTAAATTTATTGCTTTAGCGTGAGCAAGGTATCGAGCATCTTTTCTACGGTCGTGATGATTTTAGCCGCCGCGCCGTAGCTGCTTTGAAAGCGTATGAGGTTTGTCAGCTCCTCGTTTAAATTTACGCCGCTAACCGACTGGTACTCAGACATAGCAACTTTATGGATAGCTGTATTTGCGTCGTTTAGATCGTTATTTGTCTGAGTTTGGCTAGCTAGATCGGTGGTGATATAGCGGTAATATCCCTCGACGCTCTCTTCCTTGTCCGCATGCTTGTCGGAGTAAAATATGATTTTTTTATACTGCATTTGCACCATATCGTTTGCGACTTCGTTGTTGCCCGGAGTCGGGTTTGAGTAGGCTTTTAGCTTGTGCGGATTTTCCATCAGCTCGCTTTTGACGCTCATATTTTTCGCGTTTCCGCCCTCAAAAACTCTATTTACCCCGATAATACCCGGGAAATTGGTACCTTTATCGACGAAAGCGACGCTGTATTCGCCAGCATTTCTTTTAGCTGTTACGCCAAACGTGCCTTTACCCGTCGCCGCGTCGTATTGGTAGTTTGCCTGAAAATAATCGTCCACGTCGTTTAGCGAGTTATTGTCGCCGTTGTCGTCAGTGTCGGAGTTAAAGTCCCGCACGATAGAGTTGCCGCGAGTATTGTCATTTATAGTAGTAGAGGCGTTTATGTTTATCGTTTTTCGAGCAACCTCTTGACCTTGGTTATTATAAACTACGACGTCAAAGCTACCGTGCTTGATATCGTCGTTAAAATTCATCAGCGTCCTAGAGTCGCTTAGTCCGTCTAGCTCGTCGGTTACGGCGTTTTCTACGGCCGATCTTGCGTAGATATTGTTCGTCTCGTTTATGATGCCTTTGGCGAAGGTATTTAGGTTGTCAATGTATTTTTGTATCGTTCCGTCTTGAAATTCGCCGTTATCATCCACTCTTCGTCCGCGCAGATCTAGTGCGGCGCCTAGTTTACCGCCCGAGATTCGTCCGTTTAGATCGACTTTCTTGCTATCGTCTCTTTCGAAAAATACACCTTTAAAATCGCTCTTGTCGCTTATCCTATCGACTGTTAGCGGATGATACGTCGTGCCGTCTACGATATTAAATCCTGAAACATTTATCTGATGCTTGGTGCCCATATCGGTTACGGTCGGATCGATATTGTTGCTTTGTAGTTGCCCCTTAAATACGCTTATGCCGGCAAATTTCGACATCGCTAGTTCGAGCTGATCGCGTTTGTCGCGTAGGTCGTTTGCTCTAGTAGTGCCGACTGATTCGACCCGGACGATCTCTTTATTTATCTGCGCGATTTGCTTGGCGTATTTATTTATTTCATTTACGGTAACTTCTATCTGCGAGTCCACGTCCTTTTGGATCTTGGTTAGCATATCGTGAGCTTTACTTATGCTATTTGATAGCGTCGCGGCCGAATTTAGTAGATTTACCTTCTGAGAACCCTCGGTTGGGTTAGAAGCGAGGTTGTTCCATGCATTAAAATAATTTTGCAAATCTCTGCCTATACCTACGCTTTGCAGATCGGGGAAGCGCTGAGAAATTTCCTCTAAAATTTGCTTTTTATATTCGCTTGATTCTAAATTTATATTTGAAGTGCGAAGCCTAGCAGAAGTAAATTCGTCATGCACGCGCACGACCGTATCGACCTTAGTGCCAGTACCGATGTCGCCCGGCATATCGTGAAAAGGCTCTCTAGCAGACTGCACGACGCGCTGCCTCGTGTAGTGCTCGCTATCGGCGTTTGTTATGTTGTGTCCGGTCGTAGTGATCTGCGTTTGCGCTGCGTCTAGGCCGCTCATTCCGATATGTAAAGACGAAAAAATATTAGCCATTTTTAAACCCTCGTTTTAAATAAACTTTCAGGCGTCAAGCCTTCTTTGTCGTAGTTGCCGGGCTCGCTTTTAAACATATTTTTTAGCAAGCTATCGAAAAATTCTTTCACTCCGACGACGTATTTTGCGTATTCTTTGTTTTTTGAGTAGAGCTCTTCAAGCTTTGAGCGCATAAGTGCGAGAGATGATTTTACCTCATCGTCAAGGATGGAGCTTAAATTTGCCCCGCCGTTTTCCCTCGAGACTCTTAAAAGCTCTTTATCTAGCAGAGATTTTACGGATTCGAATTTTTTAACCAGCTCATTTTTGCGTTTGACGCTATCATCAACCTTAGTGTGGTCTGCTAGTTTTATCTTTTCTATATCTTCCGTAGTTTGAGCGATAAGTTCGTCTAGCACACCCATCGCCTCGTCCAAATATCTTTTAAGCATTTTTGTCCTTTCTTTTTACGCAAGGACAAAAAATCTTATAAAAGCGTATCAGCAACGGCTTTTGCAGTCTTGGACATATCTAGTTTATATGTTCCGTTTGCGATCTGCTCGGCTATCTTTGCGACCTTGCTTTCTTCTTTGCCTTGTGTTTTTTCCATGTTTTCGCTCTTTTTTACGTCGTTTGAGCGAGTGATTTGCTGAGGGCTCATGCCCAGTTTAGCCCCTAAAGTTCCTATCATTTTCAAGCCTTTTTAGATTTGTTAGAAACTAAATCGGCAAATTTTGAAATTTCTTAAGCCCTTTCTTTCAAATAATTGAATAAAAGTTCGCTAAAGCCTAAATTTCCGCTCAGAGCCTTACTCATCGTGTCGTTATACATCGAGTGATATATCTCGTCTCCGGCGTCTTTACCAAATAGCGGATTTTCATCCTTTAGCGCGATATCTAGCACGCTTTTAACTAAAAATGCCTCAAAAGCGTCGGTTTGCTCTTTTAAAAGCGCGTCTTGCTCGCTCTGAGGCTTATTAGCGCGCTTATTTTCGATTGAGCTCGTGGCAAATTTATTATACGAGCTTAAAGCCGCCGAAGTATCTATGTTTAACATTATATTATCTCCAAATTTACGTGTATGGCGCCCACGCGCTTTAGATTTTCCATTATCGATATGATGTCGCTAGGGGTCGCACCCATCTTGCTTAGCGCCCTTGCGACGCTAGCTACGGTTGTTTTTTCGCCGCTGATTTTTAGCATATTAGTTAGCGGATCGATCGCTGCGCCGTCTTGCAAGTCGATTGTTTGCTGATTTGCCGCCATATCGTCATACGAGCTAGGCTCTATCTTTATCGTGATATCTCTGTGCGTGATGACGACTGGATCAACCGTGATATTTATGCCGCTTACTATCGTGCCGGTACGCTCGTCGATTACGATCTTATCTAGCGCTTTATAATCCACGTCCAAATTTAACACCCTGGCTACGAAATCAACCATATTTGCGCCGTTTGGCTTAGCGATCCTGATCGTTCGAGAGTCTACGGCTACCGCGCTATCGCCGCCTAGATTTAAATTTACCACCCTTTGGATATTTGAAGCGGTGTCGAAATTCGACTCCTTTAAGCTTAAAAATATCGCTTCTTGATTATAGATATCGTATGCTATCTCGCGCTCCACGATCGCGCCGCTTGGGATCGTACCCGCAGTTACGTGGTTGCCATCCTTGCTTGCTCCGCCGCGAGATGCCGTTTTGCCGCCTATGGTTAGCGAGCCTTGCGCTAGAGCGTAAATGTCGCCGTCCACGCCCTTAAGCGGAGTCATCAAAAGCGTTCCGCCCTGAAGGCTTTTGGCGTCGCCGATAGATGAGATCACGACGTCGAGCTTATCGCCTTGCCTAGCAAACGGAGGCAGCTTTGCGATGACCATTACCGCGGCGGTGTTTTTTGATTTGATATCATCGGGCTTTATTTTTACGTTCACGCTTTGAAGCATATTTGAAAGAGACTGGATCGTAAACTCCGAGCTGCTACCGTCGCCAGAGCCGTTTAGACCGACAACCAGGCCGTATCCGATCAGCTGATTTTCCCTCACGCCCACGACGTTTGCGATGTCTTTTATCTGCGCCGCAAAAGCCGATATAGCAAGGGTTAGCAAGCATGCCACTAGTTTCATTTTCGTCCTTAAATTTGTATTTTCAAGGACTAAAAGCAATTAGTATTCCAAATTTGATACAAGAATTTAAGAATAGTAGCTAAGCGAGGTATTTCCGAATTTTTTAGATTTTAAAAGCGTAAAAGCCCCGATATTTTCGGGTAAATTTATATGGCTAGCATGCTCAAAAGCGATCAGGTAAATTTTATCTTTAGGCAAATTTAGCACCAAATTTACGCACTTTTCATAAATATCCGCAAAGCCGTCTCTGATATCAAAAGGCGGATCAAGATACAAGACAACGGGCAAATTTTGCCTCGCGACGATAGCTGGCGTCATCTCAAAAGTATCGCCATTTACGATTTCTAGCTCGTCGCCGATAAGTTTAGCGTTTTGCAACGCGATTTTATAAGCGTTTTTGTCGATTTCTACCGCGTAGGCCTTTGCCGCGCCGTTACTTAGCGCTTCTGCAGCCATCAGCGCGCTACCGCCGAAAGCCTCGATAAAAACCTTACCCGCTAGCTCATAGCGAAACGAGTCGAAAAATGAGCCTTTGACGATGCTTTTCGTGCTTCTTGTTGTTTGCAGCGATGGCAAAAGCAGCTTTTTGCCTTTAAATTTACCGCTTGAAATCGTAGCGTAGAGATTTTTCAACGAGTTTTCCTTAAAAGCGCGAGCAGCTCTTCTTTAAATTTATCTATCAAATTTGAAACCTCAAGCTCCAAATTTGAACCGTTTTGCGGTGTGGTTTCTTCTTTTATAACAAATGCGGGCGCGTTCGTGCGAGAAGGCGCAATGGGCTCTGAAAACTGAATCGCCGAGTAAAACTCCTCAAGCGCGGAGATAAGGGCTTCTTTGTTAAAAGGGATTTTTAGATGCGGCGAATGCTCGGCGATCACGAAAACGGGCTTTTTGGCCTCTATCTTTTTGTCCGCCACGATAAAGTCGCAATCTTTTCTAGGCGAGATAAAATCCCTCAAAAATAGCCTTAGCGACTCCCCTAGCAAAATACAGTCGCATTCAAACGAAATTTTCACGATTTCTCCTTTTTTCTCGCCTTAATTTAGGCTGGATTTTAACAAATTTATGCGAAAATTTAAATTAAGCAAAAATTTTCCCGAACGGGGCTAAAAAAATTTACAAATTTGACGATATAGAAGCTAGCAAATATTTAAAGGAGAAAATATGGAAATTTTCAAAGTAGCGAGCCAGCCGATGGCAAACGTAGCTACAAGCTCGCATGCACAAAGCTCTACGCAAACCAGAGAGGTCGAAAGGACGCAGATCCAGCAAGATACGACTCGAAATTTAACCGAGCAAAACAACGAAACGCTAAGCAAAGAAGTAAAAGAAGCTACAGAAAAGCTAAATAAACAAATGGAAGATCTAGGCACTAGCATCCGTTTTGGTTACAACGATAAAATAGGCGCGATGTACGTAAACGTTATGGAGATGAAAACGGGCGAAGTAATCCGCAAAATCCCGACCGAGCAGGCGATGAAGCTAAGCGAGTATTTTAAAGAAGCCGTCGGCGTATTATTTGACAAGGAGAGCTAAAAATGGCACTAGGTAAAGTTTCTTCGCTTGGCTTTGGTAGCCAGGTTTTAACGCAAGACGTTATAGATAAGCTAAAAGCCGCCGACGAAGCGGGTCAGATAAAACCCGTAACTGCTAAAATCACGGCAAATGCGACAAAACAAAAAGACCTAACGGCTCTAAAAACACTAATAAGCACTTTTCGCTCCTCGGTTTCAACATTAGCAGACGATAGCTCGTATCAAAAAAGAACCACTAGCTCAGATGGAAAGAGCGCAGATATAAGCGTAAGCGCTGGCGTCGCAGTACAAGATATCGACATAGATGTTAAGCAATTAGCCAAAAAAGACGTTTATCAAAGTACTAAATTTGGCACCTCAAGCTCGTTTATTGGCAAAAACGGAACCTTTGGTATAAAAGTCGGAGACCAAACCTATAAAATCGAGGTTAAAAACTCCACTACGCTAGAAGAGCTAGCCGATAAGATCAACGAGGTCACAAACGGCGCCGTCTCGGCAAAAGCGATGAAGGTTGGCGGCGAAGATCCGTATCAGCTTATATTGCAGTCCAAAGAAACCGGTGCGGAAAATAAAGTCGAGATAACAAATGTCGATAGTGACGGCACGGCCCTAAGCGGCGCAAACGACGTTTTGCAAAAATTAGGCTGGGATAGCGCAAATATCGCAAACAACAAAATCTCAACCGCGCAAGACGCCGAGTTCGTATATAACGGCATCACGATAAAACGAAGCGGCAACGAGGTAAAAGATCTAAATTTAGGAATGACGATAAAGCTAAAAGATACGGGCAAGACGACTTTTAGCGTCAAAGAGGACACGAGCGCGATAAAAGAGAGTATGCAAAGCATGGTAACGGCGTATAATAATCTCGTAAACAACCTAAAAGTAGCTACCGATTATGATTCGGATACTAAAAAATCAGGCACCTTCCAAGGTGTGAGCGAGATAAATACGATAAAATCGACGCTAAATAAAATTTTGTTCGGCAATCAGACCTATACCAAGGACAACGTGACCAAGACGGCAAATTTAGCCGACTACGGTCTAAGCCTAAATAAAGAAGGTTTGCTAGAGCTAGATAGCTCAAAACTCGGCAAAAAACTAGATGAGGATTTGCAAAGCGTCCAAAAGATATTTGCCGGCGGCACTACCTACGGTACGGCTCAGGTTCTTAGCTCAAAACCGGTAGACAGCGGAGCTCTCACTATCGGCGGCGACGATCTAGTGATAAACGGTAAAAAGATAAATTTAGCCGTTACGCCTGCGTCAAATTCGGCAAAAGAAAACGCGCTAGCGCTACTAAAAGCTATAAACGACGCCGGGATATCGGGCATACAAGCGACTCTAACCGCAAACGAAGACGGCATATCGCTAAAAACTATAAACGGTACGGCGATAAGCATAAAGGGTTCTGCCGCGGCGCTAAATGCCGTGGGCTTTAGCGAATCGACCGTAACGCCGAAAAATACGACCGTAAACGGCATCTTTTCCTCGGCGAAAAAGACTATAGACGGGCTAATCAACTCAAAAAACGGCTCTTTAACCAAATACGGACAAAGCCTGATCGAGGAGAAAAAAACGCTCGATGCCGAAAAAGAAAAAACGCAAAAGTCGCTCGATGCAAAATACGCCACGATGGAAGAGCGATTTTTGGCATACGACAAGATCATCAGTAAGCTAAATAGCGAATTTTCGTCGCTAAAATCGATGATCGAAGCCGAATATAACAAGAAATAAAAGGTAAATTTATGCAATACAACACTGCACACGCGGCGTATTCGCAAAACGCGGTAGGCGGCATCGAGTCGCCTACCAAGCTCATCGAAATGCTTTACGAGGGCGTTTTGAGATTTATTTTTAGAGCTAGAAAAGCGATGCAAGATAACGACGTGGAGAAAAAAGTATATTTTATAAACCGCACGAACGCCATCTTTATCGAGCTTCTAAACTCATTAGACTACAACCAAGGTAACGTCGCGCACTATCTAAGCGGACTTTATACGAGGCAGATCCAACTGCTGTCGATGGCAAATATAAACAACGACGAGCAGAGCCTAAACGAGGTCGTGAGCGTAACCAAACAGCTACTTGAAGCATGGAAAGAGACGACTGGCGCGGGGCAAGCCGATGTGGCTGGATGAGCTAAAAATAGCCGTCGCTAACGATGACGCGGAGGCTATCGCGGCGCTAGCGGGCGAGACTCCTAGTAAATTTGACAGCCTAGAGGACGCCCTACAGGCTCAGGAGCTTCTGGGTGCAGCGATAAATTTGATACAAAAAAACAGAACCGAGCTCGGCAAAGAGCTAGAAAAACTAAAAAACGTAAAAAAATACATAGCGTCGTAAATAATTTCTCAAATTTACGGCGCTTTTTATCTCAAATTCCCTTCTAAATTTTATCCCGCAAAGGCAAAGATATGACGAAAAACGCTATAAAGGACGCTTTAAAAAATAGACTCGGCGCGGAAATAGCGGGCGATTTTAGAGTGCTGAAGGAGCACGAGCTAGCTAAATTTAACGATGAAGCGAATTTTGTCTTTGAAGGCGAGAGCGAGATATTGCGCGAGTTTTATATCTTTGCAGATACGGGCGCAGGCGATCTTTGGCTTGTCTGTTTAGATGACGGCAAGGTTGCTTTTTACGATCATGACGCGGGTTATCTTTGCGCGTCAAATTTGGTTAAATTTGATCTGGATACAGCAGGCTGGCTTGAAGTCGCCGAGCTATTTGAAAAATTTGAAACCATAAATGAGCCAAACGACGAACAAAAATCCAAATTTAAGCTAGCCGTTAGCGCTGTATGTCCGCAAATTTTAGAAATTTGGGAAATTTAAAATCAAATAGAACGCGCCTTGCGCCGTTTCAAATTTAAACCCAATTCCGCCTCGTCAAATTTGACCAAATTTTACTTCGCCACGCGGTCGCCGCAAACCTCAGCTTAAATTTACCCAAACCTCGCAAAACGCGCCGTCAAGATAGCGGTTTATCGCAACCAAACCCACGAATTTAAAAAATCTAAGCTAGCTAAATTTTATGAAATAAAAGTAGTAAGAGGCATGGCGATAAGCCGAGTTCTGTCGTGAGTGATTATTTATCTACTCCAAATTTTACAATTTGGCTCTAGCGAAGGGTTTGACATAAGACTCAAAACCATCCCTTCTTGCTGCGAGTTGGGTTTATATAGCCGCCACGCTTGCACGCCGCGCTGGTGGGCTCTTACTCCGCCGTTTCACCTTTACCGCCGAAGCGGCAGTTTGCTTTCTGTTACACTGTCCCTTGGGTCGCCCCAGCCATCCGTTAGATGGAACTCCGTCTTATTGCAGCTCGGACTTTCCTCTTTTGCCTACGCAAAAGCAATCACTTGCCATACCTTGGGCGCGATTATAACTTTTTCGGGTTTAAGGATAGCTTTTTAACGCACGCTATAATGCCCTAAAGTATTTATTTGAATCATATTAAACTCGGGATATAAAATCACCTCATGATCATATTTTATCGGCTGCCCCCACGGTATATGATCCTCTTTGTGCCATATCTGTCTTTTGTCGTTCATTAACACGGTTAGGTTTAAATTTTCAGTCGAACCGTAAATCAAATACTCCCGACTGCCGGCATAGTGATAAAACGGGGCCGTCCACGATAGTTTCAATTCATGTAAATTTTTAGTTTGCGCTACACAGTCGGACTTTGGAACAAGATCATAGCCATCTAGCATCATCGTTTGTTGCGTTGCAGTAAAAGGCTTATCCGCTTTTATAAAATGCGTATAACAGATACAAGTCTGCCATTTATTAAAACAAACACCATCAGGAACCTTCTTGCGATATATCAGTAGAGTTTCGCCTTCTAAGCCCGTCAATGCTTTAAATTTAATCAAATCTCGATCTTTTACGTACGGAAATTTAAAAAACGGCGAAATTTGAATAGCTAAATACGCTATCAATAAGAAAAACAGTACAACAACTATAAAAAACGCCGCAATCTTAACAACTCTGCTTAATATTTTCAATATCCATCCCTAATAAACTCTTTGCACGCCGCCAGCGCATAATCACCGCGCAAATTTAAA